>SLBE01000003.1 GCA_007126465.1 Syntrophomonadaceae bacterium
GAAAATTTGGAAACGGCCACCCTGGCCCTGGGCTGATTCTGGGGCCCTGATGCCCGGTTCGGGCAAATGAAAGGAATTTATCGCACCAGGGTTGGATATACCGGGGGCAGCCTTGAAAATCCCACGTACCATAACCTTGGCGAACATACCGAGGCGTTCCAGGTTGACTATGACCCAGGCCAGATTTCATATGAAGATATCCTGGAAATATTCTGGGACAGCCACAACCCCACGGGCAGGGCACTGTTAAGGCAGTACATGCCGGCTGTCTTTACCCACAACCAGGACCAGCTGGATGCAGCTCTAAAGAGCAAAGCCGCGTTTGAGAAAAAATTGAACAGTGAGATTAACACGCCGGTTGTAATGCTTGATGTTTTCTATCTTGCCGAGGATTACCATCAAAAATATTACCTGCAGAATAACCGGGAACTGCTTGCCGAGATGGAAGCTTACTATCCTGAACTTGATGATTTTATTAACTCTACCGCTGTTGCCCGCTTAAATGGTATTGTCGGCGGTTATGCCAATGATTTGCTAATAAAAGAGGAGCTTGACAGCTACGGCCTGTCCGAACAGGGTCTGTCAATTCTCCAGCGCTACCGTTAACGGAAGGGGGTTAACCAGCTTGGAAATATATGTTTTATTATTGATTGTAGCCCTATTTATACTTAACCTTGGTTTAATTGCCTGGGCGGTGACAGACTTGCTGCAGCGGGAAAGAGTAAAATACCTGCCCAAGGTCGTCTGGCTTGGTATTGTAGCCCTGATTTTTTTCGGTGGTGCATTATACCTCCTGGTCGGGCGAGATAAAAGCAGCGAACTGGTTCAGGCAAAATAGTTTCAACTGGACCGGCCGCGATTGCGGCCCGGCCTGCTTAAGAAAACTGGCGCGAGCATAAAGTACAGTCATGAAAATACCGTTTTAGCAAAGCCTGAAGCGATCAGAGAGCGAAGGCTTTCTATAACGGTAGAAAAAAAGCAACCCAGGCGTAAGGTCGAAGCTAAATCGGGGCAGCTCCAGCCTAAACGATCAGCGACAAAATATATTCAGGTAAGGTAACGAACTCACTTATGAACCAGGTCGTCACTTTAAAACCCGATACAAGAAATTACATCTGGGCGCCATCTGCCCTGGTTGGCAAAGAATTAAAGCTGGAAAAAGATATTTTGCTTGGTATCAGCGGCGGCCGGATAGAATCGTTTCGTTCTGTGAGAAAGGATGACCTGCCCATAGAAATAACAGGCCATCCTTATTTTTATGCCCTGGATGAAGGGTTAACCCTGCTGCCGTCTTTAATAGATGCCCATGTTCACCTGGCCCTTGACGGAATTGACTTTAACCGGGCCCGTGAGCAGTGGAATGACCAGGGTGCCTGGCAGGCCAGGGTCGAAGGTGATATAGAAAAGACGCTCTGCTCGGGAGTAGCTGCGGTTCGTGATGGTGGGGATGTGCGAGGATTAAACCTCCAGGTAAAAAAACAGGTTCAAAAGGGAAGATATAAAAGGTTAAAAATTGCTGCAACCGGCCAGGCTCTCCGGGTCAAAGGCGGTTACGGGTCATTCCTGGGTGTTGATTTCGACAGCGCTGATTCTGTTCCCGGGCTGGTTGAGATGATAGCGGCATCCGGAGCAGACCAGCTTAAAGTAGTTGTTTCAGGGGTTGTAAGCTTTTACCACTATGGCATGGTTAAGGGGCTGATCATGCCGGCAGAAGAACTTTGCTATATCGTAAAAGAGGCGCAGAGCCATGGGCTTAAAGTTATGGCTCATGCCAGTTCGGCAGGGGCCATCGAGCGAGCGGCCCGGGCCGGGGTAGACTCGATTGAGCACGGCTATTTCGTTCGCCCCGAAACTTTGCAGCTAATGGCCGAAAAGAAAATTGCCTGGATGCCAACGATTATCCCCGTCGCTGCTCAAAACAGGTCTCCATTTCGAGAGCTGTGGACCCCGGAAGAAATTGATATAATCACCAGGACTTATGAGGAACATATTAAAAAGCTTAAGTCGGCCCTTGATTTCGGTGTGCCGCTGGGAGTGGGCACCGATGCCGGGGCAGCGGGAGTCAGGCACGGAACCGCCCTGCTTGAAGAGTTGCTTCTTTATGCCCGCGGTGAATTAAGCCCCAGGGAAATTTTACAGGCAGCCACTGTAACAAATGCCAGAATTATTGGTTTGGAAAAAGATTTTGGAGCCCTGCTACCCGGTTTAAAAGCATCGTTTATTGCTGTAAAGGGTAAACCCCTTGATAATGTTAACGCTCTCAAAACGCTCCACACACACTTCATTTCTGAATAGCATACATTTCATTTTCGCGTAATAAAATAGCTAATGAAGCCTCTTATTTTCCTGATTGGCTAATTGCTGTCCGGCACTTCCTGTTTTATAATGGCAGCGTCTTCCGGTTCCTGGAATTCCTGCGGCGCGGGCGCAAAGCGGTTGGTACCCCATACACCGGCTAATATAATTGCAGTGCCAACTATTTGGTACCAGAAAAAATTGTCCCCCCGAAAGATAACTCCGCCGGTGATAGCTACAACTGTAACCATGTTGGCGAAAACAGCGGCCTGGGCTGCAGTAACCTTGCTTAAAACAAAGTTATACATAAAAAAAGCGGCAACGGAAGAAATAACGCCCAGGTAAAATATGGTCGGCCAGATATAGCTTAATGGTGCCAGGTAGCCTTCAAGGTTGCCAGCAGCGAAATGCTGCCCGATCGAGATAGAGTTAAACACTATTGCCCCTACAACCATCATGATCCAGGTAATGTGGATAGGCTTGAAATTTACGGAAGCTTTTCGGGAGGCAATGTTAAAAGAGGCTGCGGCGATTACGGCGCCAAGCAGGGCCGCAGTGCCCAGCGGGTTAACCCCGGCGATAGACTGGCTGTCCATGTAGATGATAAAGATTACCCCCAAAACCGAGGCTACGATGAAACCTGCCTGCAGGTGGCTGGGGTACTCCTTCAGGATAAAGGCGGCAAGGATAGCTACCACAATGGGAATAATGGCAATCATCATTCCCGAGTAAGATGCACTGGTCAGCAGCACACCGTGAGTTTCAGCAGCAAAATATAAAAATGGCTGAAAAAAGGTAAGCGGAAGCAGGCTTAAATAGTCCCTCGGAGCCACCTTGATTTTAATTATGCCAACTACTCTTAAAAAAGCCATGGCAGCCAGGGCTGCAGCAAACCTGAGCCCAAGCAGGTGAAATGGAGCCATCGTATCAAGGGCTCCGCTGGTAAACATGAAAGACATGCCCCAGGTCAGGGCTACACCCACCCCTGCCAGGTACGGTAAGTATCTAATCATAAAAAAACCTTCTTTTTATAGACTAACCATTACTATACAACATAAATTCAGGTTGGAAAAGAGGAAAAAATATTTTTCATCCGGTGGTCCGGACTATTGCTTATTGCCCTCTGTTTAGGATAATATATTTCTAACTTTAATTCCATCAGAGGGTGCTGATAGTGCTGTTTGAACAATACCTTGTCTTTGCAGTGCTGCTGATAGTCTTGCTGCTCTTTGCCTGGGGCCGCTGGCGCTATGACCTGGTGTCCATGGTTGCTTTGCTTTTTCTAACCCTTACTGGAATTATTCCCACAGAAGATACATTTACCGGGTTCAGCCACCCGGCTGTGATCACCGTAGCCGCAGTTCTGGTTTTAAGCAGGGCCTTGATGAATGCCGGTATCGTTGATTCGATAGTCAGGATAATGGCACGGATCAATCAGCACCTGTTGGTTCAACTGGCAACCCTGGTCACTGCAGTTACGATCTGCTCGGCTTTCATGAACAATATCGGAGCTCTTGCTCTTTTCCTGCCTGTTGCTATCCGCATGGCCCGCAGGGGGAAACGATCCCCTTCAATATACCTGATGCCCCTTGCTTTCGGTTCCCTGCTCGGCGGCCTGATGACCCAGATAGGCACCCCGCCAAATATTATTATTTCCCTCTACAGGACCGAATCAGCAGCACAGGTGCCTTTCCGTATGTTTGATTTTGCCCCTGTCGGGGCAGGTATAGCCCTTGTGGGGATTATTTTTATCATATTAATTGGCTGGCGCCTTATTCCCTGCCGTAAAGGGCGCCTTTCGCAGGAGGATTTATTTGAAATTGAAAGTTACCTGACAGAGGTTTATGTTCCCGAAGGCTCGAAGTACGCAGGGAAAAGGCTGATGGATTTAGGCTGTGCCATCGACGGAGATATTACCGTGGTCGGCCATGTCCGTAACAAGAAGAAACTGCCCTTCTTTTCTCCGTACCGGGTATTTAATGAGGGAGATAATATAATTATCAAGGCCAACGCAGAGGATTTAAAAGAGTTCCTTGCGGTTACCGGCCTGGAATTGACGGCATCTAAAAAACTGAGCGCTGAAGATCTAAGCTCCGATGAAATAAGCATTGTTGAGGTGGTAGTTACAAACAACTCTGCCCTGGAAAGGCAAACTGCCCGCTCCATGAACTTAAGATCGGTTTATGGGATTAACCTGCTTGGCATATCAAGAGAAGGGGCGCAGTTAAAAACCAGGCCGGACCGGGTTCGCTTCAGGGCCGGGGATGTGCTTCTGCTGCAGGGAAGAACTGAAGTGCTGCAGGAAGTGATGACTTCGATCGGCTGCCTGCCCCTGGTGGAGAGGGGTTTAAAACTGCAGCAGCCGCAAAAGGTTTACTTTAGCCTGGGGGTATTCTTTGCTGCATTAGCTGCTGCAGCTACAGGACTCATCCCGATCCAGATCGCATTTATGACAGCTGCAGTGGTTATGATCCTTTCCCGCATTATAACTCTGCGTGAAATCTATGACAGTATTGACTGGCCGATCATTGTCCTGCTCGGTGCAATGATTCCGGTCAGTAAAGCCCTGGAAACAACCGGCGGGGCCGCAGCCATCGCCGAGTTCATCTATAGCGCTGCCGGTACCTTTACCCCCTGGGTTACACTGACCCTGCTCCTGGTTATTACCATGCTCTTATCCAACGTGGTGAATAATGCAGCCGCTGCTCTGCTGATGGCTCCGATTGGACTGAGCATTGCGGTTGGCCTCAACGTTTCCGCCGATCCCCTGCTGATGGCAATTGCCGTTGGTGCTTCCTGCGCCTTTCTAACGCCAATCGGCCATCAGTCGAATACCCTGGTCATGGGCCCCGGTGGCTATCACTTTGGTGACTACTGGCGCATGGGCTTGCCCCTGACTTTGCTGGTAGCTATTGTGGCCGTGCCGCTGATTATGATCGTTTGGCCCCTGTAAAATGAAGGAACTGCAAATCCCCCTGTTGAATCTATATTTTACACCTTTTAATCTGCACAGAGCTTATTAATGCATTACCTTAAGGAGTAATATATGCAAAACGAACTGGCAATTGTTTTTGCAACACTGGGGTTGGTCCTGGTTCTCTTCGTCTGGGGGCGCTGGCGTTATGACCTGGTGGCCCTGTTTGCCCTGCTTGTTGTAACTATTACCGGCCTGGTTCCTGCCGGGGAGGCTTTTTTAGGCTTCGGTCACCCGGCGGTAATTACGGTAGCCGCTGTCCTTGTCGTCAGCCGGGCCCTTTTTAATTCCGGCATGGTTGACTATATTGTCCGCCTGATGGGAAAAGCCGGAGATAATCCTCTCACCCAGCTTGCTGTCCTGGTAATTGCCGTTACGATCTGTTCCGGGTTCATGAATAATATCGGGGCCCTGGCCCTATTTATGCCGGTAGCGATCCGCATGGCCCGCAAAGGTGGAGTTTCACCGTCCCTTTACCTGATGCCCCTGGCTTTTGGATCGCTGTTGGGTGGATTAATTACCCAGGTAGGTACTCCCCCCAATATTATAATCTCGGTATTTCGTGCAGAGACCGCAGCAGCAGCACCGTTCCGCATGTTCGACTTTGCTCCCGTCGGTGCCGGTGTTGCCCTGGCCGGAGTCCTTTTCATTCTCCTGGTTGGCTGGCGCCTTCTTCCGGAGCGCAAAGGGCAGCTTTCACGGGAAGAACAGTTTGAGATCGATGACTACATTACTGAAATAAAAGTACCACAGAAATCAGCTATGACCGGGAAAAGAATTCGCGACCTTGAAGAAGCAACTGATGGCGATATTGCGGTAGTCGGGCATTTTCGTGATGGGCAGAAATTTCCCGCTCCTTCCCGGCATCGCACCTTCCAGGAAGATGATATCTTAATCATCAGGGCCGATGCCGAAGAGCTGAAGGAACTTCTGGATACAACTGGATTGGAACTGGCTGATTCTGATAAAATTAGTGAAGAAGAGATCAGTTCAGATGATATAATCATCATGGAGGCCACCATTACCCGCAACTCGGTGATGGAGGGGCGTACTGCCAGGTCTCTTAACTTACGCTCCCGCTATGGTGTTAACCTGCTTGGCCTTTCCAGGCAGGGCGGCCGCTTGAGATCGAGCCCGGATACCACCAAATTCCGGGTTGGCGATGTATTACTGCTGCAGGGGCCTCAGGAAAGCTTACAGGAGGTTCTGCCTACCCTGGGTCTTCTGCCCCTGGTTGAAAGAGGCCTCCGGGTAGGCCAGCCGCCCCGGGTGTTCCTCGGCGTGGCTATTTTCGGAACTGCACTGGCCCTTGCGGCTACCGGGGTGCTGTCGATTCAAATAGCTTTCACAGCGGCAGCCCTGGTCATGGTACTAACCGGTTTTATTTCCCTGCGTGAAATATATGACAGTATTGATTGGCCGGTTATTGTCCTGCTCGGAGCGATGATCCCGGTTAGCGGGGCCCTGGAAACTACCGGCGGGGCAAAACTGGTTGCAGACGGCATTCTGATCATGGCAGGTGGCGCGGCTCCCTGGATCACTCTGACCGTAATTTTGGTGGGAACCATGTTCCTGTCCGACCTGGTTAATAATGCAGCGGCTGCCGTGTTGATGGCTCCTATTGCCATATCAATTGCGGCAGGAATGGGAGCATCGGCCGATCCTTTCCTGATGAGTGTAGCAATGGGCGCATCATGTGCCTTTCTCACCCCGATCGGCCACCAGTCCAACACCCTGGTCATGGGGCCGGGCGGCTATAAATTCAGTGATTACTGGCGAATGGGGCTGCCCCTGGAGATTATTATTGTCCTGGTTGGCATACCGCTGATCATGTATTTCTGGCCCATGTAATAAACCGGGCAAACAACTTATACTTTCCCATTAACAGTGCTTGCTTTAGGAGTTAAGATGATGACCTTTGAAATTTTACTAACACTAGGCATTTTAATGTTGGCCATAATTCTATTCGTTACCGAACTGATCAGGGCCGACCTGGTGGCGTTGCTGATCCTGGTCCTGCTGGTCATGGTCGGCCTTGTTACGCCGGAAGAAGGCATCTCCGGATTCTCAAACCCGGCAGTAGTCACCATCTGGGCAGTGTTTATCTTGTCTGCCGGCCTGGCCCGAACCGGAATAGCTGCCAGGCTGGCCGAACAGGTTTTGCGAGTGGCCGGTAAAGGTGAAAGCAGGCTGCTGGCTGTTCTAATGGGCAGTACTGCGGCAATATCTGCTTTTGTTATCAATGTCGGGGTTGTCGCCATGTTTTTACCGGCCACCCTGGATATTGCCCGGCGGACCGGGC
>SLBE01000159.1 GCA_007126465.1 Syntrophomonadaceae bacterium
CGTCGATTCCCGCTCCACCCAGGATGCATCTTCAATCAGGCGCAGGAGACAGTGTATCAGCTGTGAGAACAGATTTACAACCATGGAAAAAATGGAAGAAGAGCCGATCGTGGTTGTGAAACGTGATGGACGTCGGGAACTGTTTGATCCAAACAAGATTTTGAAGGGACTTGTTTTAGCCGGCCAAAAAAGAAATATTCCTCTTTCCCGTTGGGAAGAAGTTGTTGCAAAGCTGGAGCAGGATTTGCGCTCCAGTTATCCGAAGGAAGTACCTGCTGATAAGATCGGTGACATCATTTTAAAAGAACTAAAAGCTATTGATGAGGTAGCATATGTCCGATTTGCCTCGGTTTTTCGTCAGTTTCCGGATGTAGAAACATTTAAAGCCGAACTGGAAGAAATGCTTGAGGAAAAGAAAGGTTCATGATCAGGAATTCAGCAGGGATAACCGCAGCCATATCACTTATAAAAAAAGTCATTATTACTGTTGAATTCTGAATCCTTCATTTAGAATACTGTTTTAAACAGGGAGGTTGTTTGAGTTGAATGAAAGCGCAGTAACGTCAAAAGCTGGTCACAACACAGAAATTAAAAGCAAATTCATGGAAATTCGCAAACGAGATGGACGAGTGGTAACATTTGATCCGGAAAAAATTACCGATGCGATATTGAAAGCGGCTAAAGCCGTGGGCGGAAGTGATCGCGAAATCGCAGAAAATCTAACCCTGCAGGTAATTAAAAGCCTTGAAGAAAAATCTCAAAACGGGGTTGTGCCTTCCGTGGAGGAGGTACAGGATGAGGTTGAAATTGTCCTTATTGAAAATGGACATGCCCGGACAGCAAAGGCTTATATCCTTTATCGTGACCGCCGGACACGTATTCGTGACGGTAAGTCTGAGCTGATGGATGTGGTTAAAGACATCTTGATCGAGACCAGCCGTGAAAATGCCAATGTCAGCAACTCACCTTCAGCTAAAATGCTGCAGATAGCAACTGCAGCCAGTAAACAGTATTACTTAAGCAATATGCTGCCTGAAGAATATGCCCGGGCTCATGATGAGGGCAGTATGCACATTCATGATCTTGATTACTACAGCAAAACTCTAAATTGCTTGCAGATAGACCTCTCCAGTATGTTAAAGGAAGGATTCAACACAGGCTATGGTTATATCCGCCCTCCCAAAAGGATAGCTTCCGCTGCGGCTCAGGCAGCAATCATTCTTCAGAGTAATCAGAATGATATGTTCGGAGGCCAAAGCTTCCCTCATTTTGATCGCAGTATGGGTGAAGTAATTCGCGGACTCAAAAAATTACCTGAATACGAAGAGATCTACCAGGCTATGGAAGGCCTGATTTATAACCTTAATACAATGCACAGCAGGGCGGGAGCCCAGGTTCCGTTCAGCTCTATTAATTTTGGAACGGATACTTCGGAAGAAGGAAGAATGGTATCACGGGCCATACTCGAAGCTTTCAAACGTGGGCTGGGCCGTGGTGAAAGCCCGATTTTCCCCAACCTTGTTTTCAGGGTGAAAAATGGTGTTAACTATAGTGAAAATGACCCGAATTATGATCTCTTTAAACTGGCTATTGAAGTTGCAGCCCGCAGAATGAATCCGACTTTCAGCTTCATGGATGCTACTTATAACCGGGCTTACGGTGATGAGGTTTCTTACATGGGCTGCCGTACCAGGGTTATTGCCAACCGGCATGGTCCCGAGGTCTCTGCCGGTCGGGGCAATATCGCTCCGGTAACATTGAATTTGCCCCGGGTTGCCCTGGAATGCCGCGGGCAGCAGGACCTGTTCTTTATTGAGCTTGATCGGTTAATGCGAACTGCCGCCCGGCAGCTTCTGCACCGTTTTGAAGTTCTTTCCAGGCTGCGGGTTCGAGATCTACCCTTCCTGATGGGTCAGAAGCTTTACCTTGATTCTGATAAGCTGGGCCCGGACGATTCGATCAGGGAAGTTATTAAGCATGGAACCCTGGCTATCGGCTTCATCGGTCTGGCGGAAGCCCTCCAAGCCTTGATTGGCAAGCATCACGGTGAGGATGCCGAGGGTCTTGAACTTGGTCTGAAAATTGTCGAGCATATGCGGCGCAGGACTGACAGTTATGGTGATGAGTATGATCTTAACTTTGTTCTTGTGGCCACCCCGGCAGAAGGTCTGGCCGGTCGCTTTGTAGCAATGGACCGTAAACGTTATGGTACAATTCCCGGTGTTACCGATAGGGATTATTATAGCAATTCTTTCCATATCCCGGTCTACTATGCCATGTCGATGTTTGATAAAATTTCCGCCGAAGGGCGTTTTCATAGTCTTTGTAATGCCGGGCATATCAGCTACACCGAGCTTGAAGCCCCCCCGGTTCACAACGTTGATGCAGTTGAGCGGATTATCCGCAGTATGGCGGAGTCTGACGTTGGCTACGGAGGTATTAACTATCCACTTGATGAGTGTCGCAATTGCTCATTCAGCGGGGTTTTTAACCAGAACTGCCCGGAATGTGACAGTCCGGATATCAGGAGAATTCGCCGCATTACCGGTTACCTTTCCACCGATGAGCGTTTTAATGAAGCAAAATATAAAGAGCTTACTGACAGGCGGGTACACCTTGTACCAAGGGATAAAAAATGAAACTGAGGATTGCGGGTATTCAAAAAGATAGCATAGTGGACGGCCCGGGAGTACGCCTTTCAGTGTACTTTCAGGGCTGTTCTCACTGCTGTCCCGGATGCCATAACCCGGAAACACACGATCCTGGTTCCGGGTACGAAATTACTGTTGCCGGGTTGACCGATATTATAGATAGCTGTCGTTTCCTGGATGGGGTAACCTTATCAGGAGGCGAACCATTCGAGCAGGCTCAGGCGGCGGCGGGCCTTGCCAGGGAAGTTGCCTCGCGCAGCCTCAACCTGATCCTTTACAGCGGTTATACATTTGAGCACCTGCTGGCAGCAAGTTACTCGGACCCTGACACCAGTTTTCTTTTGGATTCAGCATACCTGCTGGTAGATGGTCCATATATCCATGCTGAGCAGGACTATAACCTGGCCTACCGCGGTTCTCGTAACCAGCGCCTGATTGACCTGCCCCGCTCCCTGCGAGCCGGTCAAGCTGTGATCTGGAAGCAAGCGGATCGGCAATTGTGTCGAACGCCGAGCAAAGGCTCCGGTTAAAGCTGAGTCGGATCCTGATTTTGCACGCAGCGAACAGAGAGCGAAGGCTTGCTACAGCGATTAACAAAGATTAAAAAAGGAGCGATCAAATTTAAGTTATACGATAAATCAACTATACCCTACCTGCAGTCAACCACCCTGGCTGAAAGCGGCCTGGTGGATCACGGGTTTTCCACCCGTATCGGGGGCTGCAGCACAGGTTCTACAGCATCGCTCAACACAGCATTTCATACCGAAGACAGCACTGAAAACGTTCTTGAAAACAGGCGTCGTTTTTTTGATATATTTAACTATGATTACAGGAAAATTGTTTCTGCGATCCAGGTGCATGGTACAGACCTTGCAGTATTTGATTCGTCCAATCATGGTGAAGGTGCTTTTCCGGACAGCACCCGTAGGGAATGTGATGTCCTGGTAACAACAGAGAAAGGGCTGCCTCTTGCCGCATATTCTGCAGATTGCGTGCTGATTTATATTGTTTCAACAGAAAAGCCGCTGGTGGTTTTGGCTCATGCAGGATGGCGTGGCACTTTAGGTGAAATCGGGCCTAAGGTAATAGCTTTTATAGATAACCAATACGGGGTGCGGCCCGAAAATCTGCTTGTTGCTTTAAGCCCGGCAATTTGCAGAGATTGCTACCAGGTAGATGCAGATACTGCAAGTAAATTTGCTTCGGCCGGTTGGAACGAGCAGCCTTATATGGAGACTCAAGCAGATGGCACATGCAAAATTGACTTGAAAGAAATGAACAGATCGCAGCTGCACAGATGCGGGGTTGAAAAAGATAAACTGGATTATAGTTCACTCTGTACATCTTGCAATAAAGAACTGTTTTATTCATATCGACGGGATCTTGGTCATACCGGTAGAATGATCGGTTTCGCCGCTTTAAAGCTATAAACAGGGGGAAAAGTGTTTGACAAAGAAAAGCACCAAGGCTAAGAGAAAGGGATTTAAAGTCTTACCCGGAGAAAGCAAACGCTTTAGTTTTCAAAACCTGAAACAGGCCGCTGTTTTTTATGTACTGCTTCTTTTGGCACTGGTTATTATTGTTCAGCTCGGCTATCACTGGCTGGGGGATCAATACCTGGCCTGGCGTCTGCAAATAACTGAAGCTGAGCTTGGTTATATCCAGCGGGATACTCATGTCAGGGGGTTAATTACCCGCAGTGAAGAAGTGATCACGGCACCGACTGATGGCATGATCCTGGCTATGACGCCTTCCGGCAAAAGAATAGCAGCAGGAAAAGAACTGGTTACCTTTGGCGTTCTAACTCCGGATGAGATGGACAACCTCCGTGGTTCGGATGAGCAGGAGCCGGACGAGGATCTCAGGGAGCAGCTTTTTAATTACTGGCAGGTTCTTTTTCAGTCAGAAAATGATGTTGATGAACCTGGAGCAGAACTGGATGAATTAACAGGGGAAATAATAGAAGGTGAAGCGGAACAGGAAAGTTTGCCGGCAAGGGAATCGTTCACTGAAATTATGGTTCTGCATACCGAGACAGCAGGATTTGTTTCTCATTATGTCGATGGCTGGGAGCATTATGAAGGCCCGTTATATCTTGAAACTGCTGAACCGGCAGGACATAACATTTCAGAGGGTGACCTGGTTGAAGCAGGAGAGCCCCTGATAAAAATAGTTGATAACTGGGAGTGGTATTACAGCATAAAAATGCCTTTGCACCCTGGCAGAACTATCTCTGAGTTGAGCAGCGTAGAATTCGCTTTTGATTTTGCGCCGGATCAAATTGTCACAGCTAGTCGTGAACAATATGAAATAGATGAAGATGAACAGGAAGTCCGGATAACTTATGTTATAGATAAGCAGCTGTCCGGTTTTGATCAGGTCAGGTATGCCGAGGCTTCTTTACTATATTCGCGGGATCACGGTATAATAATTCCAGCGGATGCTTTATTTGAAAGTGAAAAAGGGAAGCTGGGCGTATATATCAACCAGGGGGGAAGGGTGGTTTTCCAGCCGGTCACGGTGATCAGGCAGCAGGATGACCGGGTAATGGTTGAAGGCCTTACCCAGTACAGCCTGGTGATAACCCGCCCCGACCTGGTCGAAGAAGGACAGCGCCTGAATTAAAATTTAAAGGTAAATATCAGTATGGAAAGGAACATAAAGATGCTGGCAGATAATTATAAAAAGCTGCTTGAAAATATAGAAGTGGCTGCTGCCCGTGCCGGTCGCGACCCTCAAGACATCCAGCTTATTGCCGTTACTAAGTATGTTGGTTTGAATGAGGTTAAAGAGGCAGCAAAAGTTGGCATCAAAGACTTTGGTGAAAACAGGGTTCAGGAGGCAGATGAAAAAATAAAGCAGTTTCCCGGACTAAACTGGCATTTCATCGGTCATCTGCAGTCTAATAAGGCGAAAGATGTTCTGCCTTACTACACCATGATTCATTCGCTTGATCGCTTATCGCTGGCTAAAGCTCTTCAGCGATGTGGGGAAAGGTTTAATTTAACGGCTAATGTTCTCGTACAGGTTAATACTTCAGGCGAGGAAAGTAAATTTGGTTTAGCGCCTGACGAATTCCCCCGGTTTCTTGAAAAAATCAAGAGTTATGATCGTTTAAGGGTCAGGGGTTTGATGACCATGGCACCCTTTTATGACGATCCTGAAGCGGTCAGACCTTTTTTCAGGGAGCTGCGTTATCTGCGTGATCAATACAGCAGCAATGAATTTGATCTTGAACACCTTTCCATGGGTATGACCAATGATTACATGATAGCTATTGAAGAAGGTGCAACAATTATTCGGGTTGGCAGCGCCCTTTTTGGTTAAAAAGAATTGCTCAGTCTATGATGGAAAGATATTGTCGAGCCTACTGAAGTAAACTGAAGCGAGTAAAAAGTGCAGGCAGGTAAACGCAGTTGAATATGGCTTAGCAAAACTAATAATTTTTAAATGAGTAGGTGATTATAATTAATATTTTGGCAGAGGGATTATTGATGTTTCTTCGAATCTATTATTTCATTTTACTTGGCAGGATTATTATGTCCTGGTTTATGATGGGTGGCGGTGGAGGAAGTCCGACAGTGAGCATGATTTATCAGTTTTTATATGGCGTAACTGAGCCATTGTTGGCCCCGCTGCGTTCGGTCATTCCTTCCATTAAAATGGGCATGGGTTACCTTGATCTTTCACCGATTGTCCTGCTGATCCTGGTCAGGATTTTGCAACAGATGATTTATCGATATCTATACTTATAAGGGATGTGAATACTATACAATCTACTTCTCCTTCTGAAACAGAAAAAAAATGGATGCAGCATTTTGAGCGTAAACTTGAGCAGATTCATGGAAACAGGATTATAAATACCCCTTTTCTTGATCCACGTCAGCTTGAATTGGCTGAAGCGGTTCTGAAAAATAGATCGGAACTATCTTATACAGTTTACGGCGGTTTTCCGCGGGCAGAAAGAAATGCTCTCTCAATATTTCCCGCCCAACAAAAGTCTGTGCTTCCTCCGGTCAGAGCCGTCAAAGTTAACTGGGCAGGTAATGCCGGTGAAATCAGTCACCGCGATTTACTTGGTGCTGTACTAGGGCTTGGTTTAAAAAGGGATCAAATCGGGGATATTATATTATTTGAAGATGGTGGGGCGGCAGTGTTTGTAGAAGATGCCAAGGCCGATTTTCTTTGTTCCAACTTACTGCAGGTCGGACGGGTGACAGTAAGTTGTGAGGCCGTTGATCCAGAACACCTTCCTCTTTTCAAAGATGACGGAAAGGATATTAAAGGTACTGTGGCCAGCCTGCGCCTGGATGCAGTTATATCACTCGGCTTTGGAGTATCAAGGTCCAGGGTGGTTATGCTAATAAAAGGTGGTGCTGTAAGCATTAACTGGAAGCCGGTTAATTCTCCTGCTATTCTGCTTAATGAAGGTGACCAGGTTTCTCTTAAAGGTCGGGGCAGGCTTTTAATTGAGGCTGTGGAAGGTGAAACCCGTAAGGGTAGAATAAGGTTAAAATTGAAAAAATACAGTTAAAAAGCAGGAAAAGCAGGCTTATTGTCGAAGATTTCCAACAGAAGTAATAGTTATTTTATGCCGACAGGGAGGGCTAAAATTGAGCATTACACCGATGGATATACAAGAGAAAGAATTTGAGCGTGCATTTCGCGGTTATGATATTGAGGATGTTGATGATTTCCTGGATCAGGTTGCCAAAGATCTGGAAGGGTTGATTCGTGAAAACAGTGAACTGAAAGAAAAACTCAGCCAGATGGAAGAGAAAAACAAAAACTACCACAAGCTGGAAGAAACCATGCATAATGCAATTGTTGTGGCCCAGGAAACTGCTGATGAAGTAAAAAACAATGCCAAGCGTGAAGCAGAGCTGATTCGGCGCGAAGCGGAAAGAGAAGCAAAACAGATTGTTGATGACGCCAGGCAGCGGGCAAGTAATGTGCTTTCTGAACAGGAGGAACTGTTTAAGCAGGCGCATCTTTTCAAAATGCGTTTCCGGGCTTTTATAGAGGCTCAACTGGCTAATCTTGATAGTGAAGATTGGATGGATCAGCCTGATCAGACTCAGGATCAATCTGAAATGACACGTGAATTTAAAACAAGTATGAACGATACCCAGAAAGAATCCGTTGAAGGGGAACAAGAGAAGAAAAAGCCAAGTAATTTATATGAGATGAAATTTCAACCGGAACTTGAGAAAGAGCCTGAAACCGAGCCCGAGGCTGAACCCGAGCCTGATACGGATTTCGAGGTTGAACCCGAGAAAGATCTGGAACCTGAACCGGAATTTCAGCTTGGTCCCGATGATGACTACGACAGAGATCCGGAATTCTAAAACCAGGCAACATTAATTGATTTTATCGCTTGAACATGCTACAATCTACGGCAGATGCGATGACTGGAACAGTTAAGTGAGTTTCATGCTTATGCAGAGAGCCGGGGCAAGGTGAGAGCCCGGTTAAGCATTCTCGCTTACGATCATCCGGGAGTTTCCGCCCCAAATCCAAGTTCAGGAGAGTAGACGCGGACGGCACGCCGCCGTTAACGGTTGTTCTGAGTGGCTAACAGTTGTTGCTGTACAGCCAGGAGGGTGGTACCACGGGTTATAAGCTCGTCCCTTTTCGGGACGGGCTTCTTATTTAAAAGCAGAGTAAAGGAGAATGGTAAAGCAATGGATTATCGTGACACACTTAACCTACCTAAAACTGACTTTCCCATGCGGGCAAACCTACCCAATCGTGAGCCGGAAATGCTCAGGAGATGGGAGGAAATGGATATTAACCAGCTGGCCCGGGAAAACAGGAAAGGCGCTGAGCAGTATATTCTTCATGACGGTCCTCCCTATGCTAATGGGGATATTCATATGGGGACAGCATTAAACAAGGTCATCAAGGATATAATTAACAAATATAAGAGCATGCGCGGATTTGACTGTCCTTATGTGCCTGGCTGGGATACTCACGGGCTGCCGATTGAACATCAAATTATAAAGACCAAAAAGGTAAAACGTAAAGAAATATCCGATGTGGAATTCCGGCAGATGTGCCGCGATTATGCTATGAAATACGTAGATATCCAAAGAGAGCAGTTTAAGAGACTGGGTGTCCGCGGTGACTGGGAAAATCCTTACCTGACCCTGCATCCTGAATTTGAAGGACGCCAGGTCAAAGTCTTTGGCACCATGGCTAAAAAAGGTTATATTTACAAGGGCATGCGCCCTGTTTACTGGTGCGCAAGCTGTGAAACAGCTCTTGCTGAGGCAGAAATTGAGTATGGCAACAAGGTTTCGGAATCAATTTATGTGAAGTTTCCTCTGGTCGATGATCTTGGCAAGTTCGGGGGAATAGAAAATACCTACTGCCTGATCTGGACCACTACGGCCTGGACTATCCCTGCCAACCTGGCTATTGTTGTTCATCCCGAATTTGATTATGTTCTAGCCGATGCCGGTTCTGAAAGATACCTGCTGGCTGAAGGGCTGCTTGAAGAGGTCTCCAGCCTGGCTGGATCTGAAGAACCATGGCCGGTGCTTAAAAAGTTTAAGGGCAGCGAATTGAAAGGGATGCGCTGCAAGCATCCACTTTTCGAGCGCGATTCAATTCTGCTGACCGGAGATCACGTTACCCTTGAACAGGGCACGGGTTGTGTGCATACAGCTCCCGGTCATGGTCAGGAAGACTTTATGATCGGCCAGGCTAATAATCTGCCTGTGCTGAGCCCGCTTGATGATCGCGGGATATTCACCGACGAAGCGGGCCCCTATGCAGGGATGCGCTATGATCAGGGCGGAAAAGCGGTGACTGAAGACCTGGAAAAAAAACATGCCCTGATTAACAGGTCTGACTTTGAGCACCAGTACCCTAATTGCTGGCGCTGTAAACAGCCTGTCCTTTACAGGGCAACAGAGCAGTGGTTCGCATCAATTGACGGATTTCGCAAGGAAGCCTTAAGAGCTATCAATAAAGTTAACTGGACCCCTTCCTGGGGTCAAGAAAGAATTTACAATATGGTGGCGGAAAGGCAGGATTGGTGTATTTCCCGTCAGAGAGTCTGGGGTGTGCCAATACCGATTTTCTACTGCACCTCCTGTAATACCCACCTGATTAATGAGGATACCATCGAGGCAGTCAGCAATCTTTTCAGCCGTGAAGGCTCTGATGCCTGGTTTACCAGGGAAGCAGAAGAGATTCTTCCCGCTGGAACTACCTGTCCTTCTTGCGCACATAATCAGTTCCGGAAAGAAAAAGATACCATGGATGTCTGGTTTGACTCAGGATCGAGCCATGATGCCGTTCTTGAAACCAGGCCCGAACTGCGCTGGCCGGCAGATCTTTATCTTGAAGGAAGCGATCAATACCGCGGCTGGTTCCACTCTTCTCTTCTGACAGCAGTGGCAACAAGAGGTGAACCGCCCTATGATGCTGTGCTCAGCCATGGCTGGGTCGTTGACGGTGAAGGAAAGAAAATGTCAAAATCAATGGGTAATGTTATTGCACCTGACCAGATTATCAAGCAATACGGTGCCGATATCCTAAGGCTCTGGGTATCATCGGCTGATTTTACCAGCGATATACACCTGTCAGAGAACATTCTCAAGCAGTTGATCGAAGTTTACAGGAAGATCCGGAATACTACCCGTTTTCTGCTCGGAAGCTGTTCTGATTTTGATCCTGCTAAGAATAGTGTTGAATTTGAGAAAATGGAAGAAATTGACCGCTGGGCGCTTTCCCGCCTGAACGGCCTGGTTGAAAAGGTGACAAGGGCTTACGAGAATTATGAATACCATCAGTTTTTCCATGCTATTCATAACTTCTGCGTAGTTGATATGAGTAACTTTTACCTGGATGTTATTAAAGACAGGCTTTACTGTTCGACACCTGATGATCCGGCCCGTCGATCAGCCCAGACAGCGCTGATGTTAATTCTGGAGCACATGGTAAAATTGATGGCCCCGATTTTAACTTTTACTGCGGAAGAAATCTGGCAGCACCTGCCCGGCCAACATCAGGAAAGCGTTCAGCTTAGCGACTGGCCGGCACTTAATCCTGCCTGGGATAACCGTGAATTGAGTAAGCGCTGGCAAACTCTTCTGGAGGTGCGTGAAGAGGTAACCTGGGCTCTTGAACAGGCTCGTAAGGAAAAGGTTATTGGCGGGTCACTGGCTGCTTCAGTCACAATCTGGGCCGATGGTCCGACCCATGAATTACTTAGTGAATACAGCGCATATCTTCCTGTTCTCTTCATTGTATCAACGGCAAAGCTTGAGGCCGGCCGTGACCAGGCGCCTGAACAGGCCACCCCGGGACAAAGAGTTCCGGTCAACATCCTGGTAGAAGCGGCACCGGGACATAAATGTCCGCGCTGCTGGATTATTACTGAATCTAACGAAGAACTATGCCCCCGCTGCAGTAAAGTGGTAAAAGAACTTGCGGGCTGATGGAGGTAAACACTTGCGGCTATTCTTAATAGTTGCTGCAGTAATGCTGGTCGACCAGCTGTCCAAGCAGTTCATTATACGGACCATGGAAATTGGCCAGTCTATTACTGTAATCAGTAACTTTCTATATATCACTTATGTTCGCAACCCGGGAGCGGCTTTTGGCATGCTGCCCTACCAGACGGCATTTTTTGTCGTAATCACGGTGTTAGTGGGGGCTTTTATAATTTACTATTACCGGCTGCTGACTGAGGATCACAAATGGCTCCGCCTTGGTTTATCTCTGCAGCTTGGCGGGGCGCTCGGTAACCTGGTTGACAGATTAAATGAAGGCTACGTGGTTGATTTTATCAACTTCACAATTTGGCCGCCCGTATTTAATATTGCCGATTCTGCCATAGTCATAGGAATAGGAATATTCCTTGTTGCCTTTTGGCGGAATCCCGAATTTAAAGGAACAGGGAGCTGATTGGATGTATCCTGAAATGTTTTCCCTGGGCAACCTGACTGTTCACTCTTACGGTTTAATGATTGCCCTGGCAATTTTAGTAACAGCGCTTCTTCTTTACAGGGAAGCACCCCGGGAAAAAATTAACCCCGACTATATTTTGGAAGCTGTTATTGTAGCCGGTCTGGGTGGTCTCCTGGGAGCAAGGATCCTCTATATGTTTCTTAACTGGAGTTACTATAGTACCCAGCCCCTATCGGCATTTTTCACCCAGTTTGAAGGCTTATCTTTCTACGGGGGATTTTTCCTGGCGACTATTTTGCTTTATTTCTGGTCTCGCTGGCGGCAAGTTGGTTTTCTCAAGCTCTCTGATTTTATGGCACCCTACCTGGCCCTGGGCTATGCATTCGGCCGGATGGGCTGTTTTTTAAATGGCTGCTGCTACGGGATAGAATCAAATGTTCCCTGGGCCCTGCCGATCAGGCCCGGTGATGAGATTTTGCGTCATCCCGTCCAGCTTTACGCACTCGTTGGTGCTTTGCTTATATTTTTCATATTAAAAAGAATACGTCCGGTCCGTCCTTTTGTTGGTTTTCTGACGTTAGCTCTCTTCGCCCTATACGGCCTGTTACGCTTTACCACCGAATATTTCCGGTATGGTGAATCGATTTGGCTTGGTTTGACCAATGCCCAGCTGTTCAGCCTGGCCCTGATCTTTGTGGTTCTACTCATCATGGCTGTCGGTTTTTATTTCCTAACCGGTGATGATATGGTAAAAGTAAAAAGAAAACCCAAAAAAAAGGGCCATAGAAAAAAATAACTGAAAAAAAATAACTGAAAGTATTGGATGCTAATGACTGATAACAAAACGGGTGCTGCCAGAGAGAAACTTTTAACTGCCGGTGCAGAAGATACGGGCAGTCGCCTTGATGCCTTTCTTACCCGGCAGGTAAACGATCTGTCCCGCAGCCGGGCTCAAAAGCTAATAGAAGACAGCCGGGTAGTATTAAACCAATCTGTCTGCACAGATAAAAATTACCGCCTAAAGACAGGTGACCGTGTTACTCTCACCATCCCTCCACCCGAAAAGGCTAATCCTGAACCGGAAGAAATTGCCCTGGATATTATATATGAAGATGGTGATCTACTGGTTATAAACAAACCCAGGGGCATGGTTGTTCATCCTGGGCCGGGTCATTATGGTGGGACCAT
This sequence comes from Syntrophomonadaceae bacterium, assembly GCA_007126465.1. GTDB lineage: Bacteria > Bacillota > Dethiobacteria > DTU022 > DTU022 > T3SED10-7. The sequence goes on from SLBE01000159.1 coordinate 12,762, forward strand.
GGTTAATGCCCTGCTCGGTCATTGCGATGATTTGTCCGGTATAGGCGGGGTTATGAGGCCCGGCATTGTTCACCGCCTGGATAAGGATACATCGGGGCTGCTTATCGCAGCGAAAAATGATTGCTCCCACCAGGCTTTATCTGATCAGCTTAAAAACAGGAAAATAAAGCGCGAGTATGTTGCTCTTGTTCATGGAGAAGTCAAGCCGATCAGGGGCGTTATTACTGTACCTATTGCCCGGCATCCCCGGCACCGTAAGAAAATGGCTGTAGTTGAAGGAGGTCGTGAGGCTATTACCCGTTACCGGGTTTTAAAGCACTTTGACCAGTACAGCCTCTTGAGGGTAAACCTGGAAACAGGGCGAACACACCAAATCCGGGTACATCTTTCATATCTTGGTTATCCTGTTCTCGGAGATGAAGCTTACGCGAAAGGCGATAGAGGTCAGTTGCCCGGTGATTTAATTCCTGCTCATGCTCTGCATGCCTATCGTCTCAATTTTAATCATCCATGCAGTGGAAAGGCCATGGACTTCAGAGCTAAACTGCCCAAAGACTTCAGAAAAGCGCTTTACTGGTTAAAAGGTAAACAGTTATAAGTTGAAGCGTTTACGCATTTCCTCATCCTGCGGGTTAACGGTAATGGTGCTGTAGTTTTCATAAAAAACAAAGCCCGGTTTTCCGCCCGGCCGGCGGCGGACATGGCGCACCTCGGTATAATCAACAGCTACTGCGCTGCTTTCCCGCCCCTTGCTGTGGTAGGCGGCAAGAAATGCCGCTTCCTCGAGATCTTCTTCAGGGGGAGGGTAAGGGGCTTCCTTTAAGATTACATGGCTGCCGGGAATACCCTTGGCATGTAACCAGGTATCGCGACGTACGGCTGCTTTAAAAGTAATATAATCGTTTTGGCGGTTATTTTTGCCGATCAAAATTGTTCTGCCCGATGAAGCTTTATAGTTAAGAGGCTGGGGGGCGCTTTCTTTTTTCCTGGCAGCCTTTTTCTTCTCCCTGAGCAGGCCGCTTTCAATCATTTCCTGTTTAACTTCTTCCAACCCATCCGCATTGTTAGTTTCAATCGTGTATAGAAGGCTGCGGCAGTATTCAATCTCTGACCTTGTTTTCCGCAGCTGTTTTTTAATTTTTTCCTGGCCGCTCTTGGCTTTGCGGTACCGGTTAAAGTGGTCCTGGGCGTTGGCTGCTGCTGTTTTTGATGGTTTAAGAGGAACTGTTACCTGCTTGCCCGGGTTATAAATGTCAGGCAAATTAACACTGCTTGCACCCCTGGGGACCTGGTGCCCGAAAGCGAGCAGGGTTTCACCATAAAGCCGGTGTTTGGGTGCATCAGCAGCATCCTGCAGTTCTTTTTTTTGCAGGCGCCTTTTTTTCAGCAAAGCAGTAAGTCGCTTTTCGACCGTGCTTCTCAACTGATCTTCAAGCATTTTCTCCCGGTGCCCGGATATTAAACTGCTGTAAAAATGATCGAGCATCTTATTGATACTTTCCCATTTTTGCTGCTTTTCTTCAGGAAGATGAGTCAGGTTCATCGCTGCATAAATGCCTTCATCAGGCAACATCACAGGCTGCAGACTACCTGCCTCGCTCTTCTTAAACAGATCTTTAATTTCTTCAAAAAGAGCCGGCATGGCTTGATCATGATTTTTGTTCTGCCATCCTGCCCTGTGTAGAAGTTCCCTGGCTGCAAGGGGGCTAACCCCGCCAACTGAGCTGAAAAGAGCTTTTTCAGGCTTGCTGCTTGTAATTGACTCGGAAAATGTGTTAGCAAACTGGCTAAATTCCATCTCCAGCGGATTTAGCTTGTTCTGGGCCGGAGGTGGTTGGTACTTTTCCCCGGGCATAATAACCCGGGCCGGATTTTTATCCCACGATGCCGTTTTAGCCGCGCCAAGGATCGTCCCAATTTTATCAACCAGAATTATATTACTGCGCCTGCTCATAATCTCGGCAATGAGTTTTACAGGCGGTAATCCTTCCGGGGGGTCGAATTCAATTTCCAGGATCCGTTCCAGGGGAGGGTTGCTGAAAGAGGCTGCCCGTCCACCAACTAAGTATTTGCGCAGAAGCATGCAAAAAGGGGATGGTTGTTCCTTACCGGGGGAGCGTTTTTCTGTTAAATGCACCCGGGCATAGGAAGGATCAATTGATAATAGCAGGCCCGGTTGGCTGCCATGGCTGTACAGGTGAATGATAATTTCATTTCTTTCCGGTTCATATACTTTTTGCACCGGCGCCCCGGTTAGCTCGTTTCGCAGTTCGTCAGTTATTGCTTTCATGGTAAGTGTATCAAATGACATTGCTGACTCAACTCCCGCCGTACAGTATAATTCTTCCTGCCGGATAAGGCAAATTAAAGATTGCAGCTCCTCCTGCTCATTTGGTTTTACCAGCTGCAAATTAAACCTGTTTTGCTGCAGTTTGTTTTTGTGAGTAGCTTTACTTAACCCCTTGCTCACTGATCGTTCGGGCAGTAATTGTATCAGCTCAGCTTCAATTCTTCGCCTGGGCTGCCCCGCTCGACGGGCCCTCCATGGCCCTTCTCGCGGCGGCACACGTCCTGTGCGCCGGCCCGCTCCGTCTTTTGCTTCGCTGACAATTATCTGCACTCACTTTACGTTCGCGCCGGGGTTAAGAAAAGCCGCTTGATTTCTCCTATGCTTTTGTTTTTTAAACGCCGAAAGCGGCAGTTTTTATCTTATCGTTTGTATCAGCGCTCATTTGGCTTTACCTGCTGCTTAGTAAACCTGTTCCATCGCAGGCTAGGTTAGCGTTTTGCCTGCCGGAGTTTTCCGGTTTCCCAAAACAATCGTCTCCTGACTAGATTTTGGCAGCCTGCATCCGGCAGGCTGACCGGAAAACTCCGGCATCTTCAACAGACCTAGCAGCTGCTCTTCCAACGGTTTTCATAGCAGCAGCTAAAACTCCCTTGGCACTTTACTTGCAGGTTAGATTTAAAGCCTTGTGCTTAGTGTCGGCCTGTGGAAAGAACAGTAACAGTGTCCGCTGACCGGCTCAGCTAAAAGTGCTCCTGTTAGCGGCGCACGAGCGTAAAGCGAACTGCATGAAGTATCGCTGAAGCAAGGCCTGGAGCAGGACGGTCCGCAGGAGGCGGGCCGCCCCACGAGGGTTCCGGATGAACCCATCGTGGGGGTATCCCGGGCGGAGGGCTGCCGTTGAAGCGTTATACTTCAGCGCGCAGCGATCAGCGAGTAAACCGCTAACAGGAGTGCTTTGAAGCGCAACCACAGCCTGCGATGGAACAGTTTTACCAAGCTGCAGGTGAAACTACCTTAGCAACATGTTTTTTGTTAGATATACTTGCACTGAGACTGCCGGTTCGCTCCGGCATTTTTAACAGCTTGGTTAGTTTTAAAATTTGCTGCGAATTACTCCTTGAGATTGCCCCTCATTGATGATATATTTAACGCAGTATTAAAGCCATTAAAGCAGGGGACGATGATAATGATCAGCAGCATGACCGGCTACGGTCGCGGAAGCAGCTCACAGGATGGCTTTACTTTTATTGCCGAACTGCGTTCGGTTAATCATCGCTACGCAGATTTCGCCCTTCGCCTTCCACGTGAACTTTATTCCCTCGAAGACAGGATCAAAAAACTGCTCCAGGAATCTATCAAAAGGGGTCGGGTGGAAGTTAACCTGGCTTTAGATGAAATTCCAGCCGGCTTGCGCCAGGTTAAAGTAAATTACGACCTGGCCGAGGATTATTACCGGTCTTTGGAGCAGCTTTCAAGTCGCCTGCAATTATCGGATAAGATTAAAATTGAACATCTCCTGCAGATGCCTGAACTATTTAAGCCTGCAGGGATTACCCTTGATGAAGAAGAAGTCTGGCCTATAGTTAGGGCAGCGGTACAGGATGCACTTGAACAGCTGTTAAGGCAGCGGCAGGTTGAAGGTGAAAATCTCTGCCGGGATCTCCTCGAAAGATGTGATCACCTGGAGGAAATGGTGGAATCAGCCTCGAATACTGCTGAGCTGGCAAAGGAAGATTGCCGGAAGCGGACGGAACAAAAATTCGAAGAGCTGCTGGCCGGTAAATTTGAAGAAACAAGGCTTTTGATGGAGTCTGCCCTCCTGGTGGAAAGGATGGGTGTTGATGAAGAGCTGGTTCGCCTGAAGAGCCACATCGAGGCTTTTAGATCCAATCTAACCGGGACAGATCCTGCCGGACGCAAGCTGGATTTTATCGCCCAGGAAATGTTCCGTGAAGTTAATACTATTGGCTCCAAAGCCGGAGATTACCGTTTGACTAATATCGTGGTTGATATGAAAGCCGAGCTGGAAAAAATCCGGGAACAAATTCAGAACCTAGAATAATTTAGAGCAAGTGCTGTCAAGTTTAAGGGGGTTCAATTATGACGATAAAACTTGTTAATATTGGCTTTGGCAATATCGTATCAGCGTCCCGGATCATTTCCATTGTCAGTCCTGAATCTGCTCCGATTAAAAGAGTTGTCACTGAAGCCCGCGAGCGCGGCCTTTTGATTGATGCAACTTACGGCAGGAGGACCAGGGCTGTAATAGTGGCCGACAGCGGGCATATTATTCTTTCGGCTGTTCAACCGGAGACGGTTAAGCACCGCCTGCAGGCCCGTGAACCAAATTCTGAAAACGTCGATCCGGTCTAGCTGCATAGGGAGGTTGTTAATGTCTGAAGGAATACTTCTGATTATATCCGGGCCCTCGGGTGTTGGAAAAGGCACTGTTTGCAGGTATCTTCTTAAGATCAGGGATACAGTTTCCCTGTCGGTATCCACTACGACCAGGCCGCCCCGCCCGGCAGAACAAGAAGGAGTAGAATACAATTTTACTTCTTTGCCCAGCTTTAAAAAGCTGATCGATGAAGGCGCTTTCCTGGAGTGGGCAGTTGTTCACGGCCATTACTACGGCACAGGCCTTGAACCTGTGCAAACGGCCCTGGCCCGGGGTGAAGATTTAATCCTGGAAATAGACGTCCAGGGAGCAATCCAGGTTATGGGAAAAGCTCCTGAAGCGGTTTCCATATTTATGGCCCCACCTTCCCTGGAAGCCCTGGAAGAGAGAATTAAGGGTCGTGGAACTGAAAATACCGAAAAGATTAACAGCCGGCTGGAGACAGCCCGGCAGGAAATGAAAGCCTACAACCTTTATGATTACATTGTTGTAAATGATACCGTGGAACATGCAGCAGAGAAGATCAGTTCAATTATAGATGCAGAAAAATGTAAAGTCAGCCGTGGCGCACAGCCACCAGGCTGGGGAGGTGAAAGCAAATGATCTATCCGTCGATTGATGATTTAATCAAAATGGTTGACAGCAAGTATACCCTGGTAATAGCTACAGCCAAGCGGGGAAGGCAGCTGCGGAACGGCAGCAGGAGAACAATTGAAACCAGCTACAGCAAGGATGTTACAACGGCCCTGCATGAAATTGAAGCAGGCAACATTGAGTATGAAAGAATCCGTGACGGGATCAAATAGGAGTGTTCAGTTTGAAGAAGCTTATACTTGGTGTTACCGGAGGGATTGCTGCCTACAAGGCTGCCGAACTGGCTCGAGTTTTTGTCAGGGCCGGCACGGAAGTTCAGGCTGTAATGACTCCGGCGGCAGCAGAATTTATTGCACCACTGACCCTGCAGACATTAACCAACCGCCCGGCTTTTATTGAGATGTATACCGAGCGGACCAGCGAAAAAATACGGCATATCGAACTCCTGGATGATGCTGATTTGATGTTAATTGCTCCGGCTACAGCTAATACCATCGGAAAAATGGCCTGCGGTTTTGCCGATAATCTTCTGACTACGCTGTACCTGGCTGCAGACTGCCCCGTTGTGGTCGTCCCCTCCATGAATGTTAACATGTTTAAACATACGGCGGTCAGGGAAAATATTGATAAGCTGATCAGCCGGGGTTGCTTCGTAATGGATCCCGACGAGGGTGAACTTGCCTGCGGGGTATATGGAAGCGGGAGAATGCCGGATCCGCTGGATATCTATAACTATGCCGTGGCAGCTTTAAAGCCGAAGGATTATAAAGGAATCAGTGTAACAGTCACTGCCGGGCCAACCCGCGAAGCCTTAGATCCTGTGCGCTACCTGAGTAATCCTTCAACAGGTTTGATGGGTTATGCCCTGGCCAGGGCTCTAAAGGAACGGGGAGCAGATGTAACCCTAATCAGCGGCCCTACCAACCTGGTGCCGCCTGCCGGCGTAAAAACAATTTCGGTTAATACGGCAGATGAGATGTACGAGGCGGTACTTAGTTCCTATCAACAGAGCAAAATAGTCTTCAAAGCGGCAGCAGTTTCAGACTTTAAACCCGCTGAAAAGGCTGTAAATAAAGTTAAGAAGGATGATGCCGGCTGTCAGCTCAACCTGGAGCGCAATCGTGATATACTCCTTGAGCTGGGCAGGCAAAAGGGTGATCATATCCTGGTTGGCTTTGCCGCGGAAACGGAAGAAGCAGTTGAAAACGCTTACGACAAGCTGATCCGCAAAAATCTCGATCTGATTGTAGTCAACAACCTGAATGAACCTGGGGCCGGTTTTGCCGTACCTACCAACCGGGTTTCTATTTTAGGGAGCAGTGGTGAAAAAGAAGAGCTGCCCTTGATGGAAAAAGAGCAGCTTGCCCATTACATTCTGGATCGCACTCTAAGCTTGATAAAATAGTTACAGGACCAGTTCAATCAGCTGAGAGGTAACGAATATTTCTATAAATGCTGCTGCAAACAACAGCAGCACAATTAAAGGCAGAACAGCAATAGTTTCTTTCCAGATAAAGCGGTAACTCTGCAGTCGGTTTTTACCCGGTAAGGGAGAAGCGATGCAGTGATAGCCGAACTTCAACCCCAGCGCTCCACAGATAAAAAAAGCAGGCAGTTCAAGCATACCGTGTGGCAGGATGCCATACACAACCAGCGGTAAAATGGCCATGCCCTGCTCGGCACTGATCGAAAAAAGAATGCCCACCAGGGCACCATTAAGACCCAGGGTTACCAGGGGAGAAATACCGGCAATAAAGCCCAACAGCAGCATCTGGGCCATTGATAAAAAGTTGTTCATAAAGATCAGTAGAGCGCTGATAACTGGAGGGGCATCCAGGATAAAGCCGAAGAAACCCATTAACTGGTCAAACTGGTTTTCAACAGGCTGTTCTGCAGCTTCGGGCAGTGCAGCCGGGGTGGCATAGGAGAATAATGCCAGGCAAATTATAAAGATCGAAGTGGATATTATAATCCAGCTGCGATTGTTTTTTAAAACTTCTTTAACAGGAAAGAAAAAGGTAAACATTTTTAACCTCTGCTTTAGGATCATTCTGGGCGAGTATGATATTATCTTATCAAAATAACTTACAGGGGTAAATAGATGCAACAGTATCCTTACGCAGAAGTGATCATTGACATGGTCAGCAACGCCGTAGACCGTCCATTCCACTACAGCATACCGCCACACCTGCAGGGCCGGCTTAAAGCGGGCATGCAGGTTATGGTGCCGCTGGGCCCCCGCCGCTGCAGGGGTTATGTTCTCCGTCTCCTAAAAGATTCCAGGGTTGAAAACCTGCGTGACATTATTAATATCACAGATCCGGAGCCGCTGCTAACGGCTGAACAGCTGGCCCTGGCGCACTGGATAACGGTTCGTTATTACTGCCGAATAATTGACGCCCTGCATGCCATGATTCCGGCCCTGTTTCGAAAAGAAAAACGTCCCGTTAAACCAAGGGTGGTTGAAGCCGTGGAAGATGCAAGCAGGGCGGACTTGAAACGTGCTCCTGCCCAGAAAGCGCTGGTTGATATACTCCTTGAAAACGGGCCGCTTTCCCGGACAAGCCTTTACAACCGCGGGGTAACAGCAGCGACAATCAGGGCCCTTGAGAAAAAAGGTCTGGTCCGCCAGGTTGAAGCTCACAGGGATAAGGTGGTTAAAGAGAAAAAATTACCCACGACCAAACCTCACCTGATGCGTGATGAACAGGCTGAATGTTTCAGCAGGGTTAAAGATGCCCTGGACAGCCAGAAAGCTCAGCAGATGCTTTTACATGGGGTTACGGCCAGCGGCAAAACGGAAATATATATGCAGAGCATCGCCCGCTGCCTGGAGCAAAAGCGTACAGCACTGGTCATGGTCCCGGAGATATCGCTGACGCCTCAGATGATCGAACACTTCGAGGGCCGGTTTCCCGGCCTGGTTGCCGTTTTGCACAGCCGGTTAACACCTGCTGAAAAAAGTCGCCAGTGGCAGGCTATCCTGGATGGAGAAGCCAGGGTTGTCCTTGGAGCCAGGTCAGCAGTTTTTGCCCCGCTTAATTCTATTGGCCTGATCATTATTGATGAAGAGCATGAAACCACCTACAAGCAGGAAGATGCCCCACGCTATCACGCCCGCGATGTTGCCTGGTGGCGGGCCCGTTACAACCGGGCAGTGCTGCTTCTGGGAAGCGCTACCCCGTCACTGGAAAGTTACCATAGTGCTGCAGAAGGCAGGACAACCCTGCTGCGGATAAAAGAAAGGGTTACCCCGACCCAGCTGCCCCCGGTCGAAGTTGTTGACATGCGCAGAGAGCTTAAGGAAGGGCACCGCCACATTTTCAGCAGGCCACTGCTGGAAGAGCTAAACGGGGTGTTGGAGCGTGACGAGCAGGCCCTGCTCTTTATTAACAGGCGTGGCTTTGCCGGGTTTGTCTTATGCCGGGAATGCGGTTTTGTCGTGCGCTGTCCTTCCTGCGATGTGTCAATGACCCTGCATAAAGACCGGCAGGTAATGTGCTGTCATTACTGTGCTCATGAGGATGTTGTACCGGCAACTTGCCCTTCCTGCGGGGGGATTAAAATAAAATATTTCAGCGCCGGGACGCAGCGGGTTGAAGATGAAGTGAAAAATCTTTATCCCGATGTTTCCCTGATCCGGATGGACAGGGACACCACCACCAGCAGAAAGGCTCACCAGGATTACTATCACCGCTTTAAAGAAGGGAAAGCGAGTATTCTGATCGGCACCCAGATGATTGCCAAGGGATTTGACTTTCCAGGGGTGACCCTGGTCGGAGTTGTCGCTGCCGACACAACTTTAAATTTGCCTGATTTCAGAGCCCCGGAACGGACCTTTCAGCTTTTGACCCAGGTTTCCGGTCGCACTGCCCGCGGACCAAAAGGAGGGAAGGTGGTAGTTCAGACTTATCACCCCGGTCACTACAGTATTTTGGCTGCTGCAGATCATGACTACTGTACTTTTTTTGAGCAGGAACTTGAAAACCGCCGCCAGCTTGCCTATCCGCCTTTTTCAGACTTAATCCGTTTTCTTTTTAGTGCTGAAGACGAAAATGCAGTTTGTAAAGCGGCAAACTGGTTTACAGATCTACTCGAACCGCTGGCCGGGGAAGTTGAACTAATGGGACCGGCTCCGGCTTCGCTGTACCGGATTAAAGAACAGTACCGGGTCCAGACACTACTGAAGGGGGAAGCATTGACCAGGCTGTCTCCCGGCATCCGTAAACTTATCAGGGAATACCATTCCTGTAAGCCGCCCTTTACGGTTCGCCTTACAGTAGATTTTAATCCACAGGTAGTGTTATAATTTCCTTGAAGGTGGTGGCGGAAAATGGCTTTAAGACAAATTCTAAACGATAACCATCCTGCTTTGCGCAACCCGACTAATGAAGTAAAAAAGATAAATAAAGGTGTTTTACGTCTTTTAGATGATATGATCGAAACCATGCATGAAGCAAAAGGAGTGGGTCTTGCAGCAAACCAGGTTGGTGTGCCTAAAAGAATACTGGTTGCCCTGGTAATGTCTGAAGACGGAGAAGCGGAAAAAATAATTGAATTAATTAACCCGGTCTGTGAAGGTGCCGAGGGAGAAGAACTTGGTATCGAAGGCTGCCTCAGTGTGCCTGATCAGTGCGGTGAAATTCCGCGTGCCACAAAAATTACCGTCAGGGCCTTGAATCGTGAAGGACGAGAAGTGTTTTTGGAAGCAGAGGGTTTGCTGGCCAGGATCCTGCAGCATGAAATGGATCACCTTGACGGTATCCTTATCACTGATAAAGCTGTACGCCTGATCGATCCCGAAGAATTGCAAAGCGAGGAAAAGAGTTGAAAGATCTTAAAATAATTTTTATGGGTACCCCGGATTTTGCCCTGCCTTCCCTTGCGCTGCTAAGCCTGTCACCTCACCGGCTTGAAGCCCTGGTTGTTCCCCCGGACCGTCCTGTCGGAAGAGGGGGTAAGGTTCGGTATGCACCGA
>SLBE01000244.1 GCA_007126465.1 Syntrophomonadaceae bacterium
CGGCGAGTCGGAGAACATCGTGCGGGTCATGCGCTCCGGCGCCGCGATGCCGATCGAGACCGAGGCCATCACCAAGCTCGCACCGACGCTCGCTGCCCCCGCACGCAAGATGGGCGTGGAGCTCAGCGACGGCGACGTCACCTTCACCTACCCCACGGTGTTCGTCCAGCCCATCGCCATCTACCGCTGACCACCAACTGAAGTTCCCCGCCCCACGCCCGACGGACCGCCAACACCAACGGGAGGAAGCCCATGCCGCGCGGAGGGAAGCAGCGCCCGGTGGATGACTGTGGCCGGCAGGCACTCAGACACCTGTTCGACGACATGAACCAGGGGGGAGTCGTCGACATCCGCAAACCCCCCGATGGCAACCGCCACGGCCAGTTCGTGCGGGGCTGGTCCGAGTTCAATGCCGGGAAGAAGCGCGGGGGCAAGGGCTTGTCGCAGCTGACGTGGAACAACCTCGGGTGGCGCGCCGCCGTAGCAACCCGGAGCTGCACGGATGTCGACCCGGAGGTCGTGTACGAGCACCTGGCCGATGGCTACACCTCTCGAGCCTGGCGCCTGAAGAAGGCCAGATGGGTGCCGAGAACCCCCGAAGACCACCTTCTCCAGCAGTACTGGCGTGCGCATGGTGGCCAGATCCACGTCGAAGCACCCGTCGGCGGGGCTGACGCGCGCTGGGACGGCAGGGGCGGCATCCGTCGCCTCGACGGCTTGCGGATCGATGCAACCGACGACGCCATCCTCCTACCCGATGAACCCCGCATCCGAAAGGCTCTCAAGAACCACAACGGTGCCGAGATCGAGGTCATTGAGGTGAAGCAACGACTCAACCGGACCGTGATCGGCCAGACCCAGGCCGGTCGCCTGCTGCTCTGCGCACGGTACGAGCTGGACCCTGAGCAGGTGACAGAGGTCGTCGTTTGCGCGACGAGCGACCCTGCACTCGAGTGGGTCTGCCAGCAACTCGGGATCAAGGTCTGGACCCCGCAAGGCAGCTCAACCTGACCGCGGACAGCACCGTCACGCGGCTCACACAGGAAGGCGATCCCCCGCGACGTCACAGCTCACCGTTACGGTCGTCCCATGGACATCGTGATCGGACTCATCTTCTGGGGCGGGTTGCTGCTGCTGACCCTCACCTGGATCGGCCGGACCGGGCTGACCGGACGACGGTCGGGTAGTGGGGTCGCATCGGCGCGGCCCACGGCTCCCCCGCCTGCGATCCCGCCCCGGCCTAGCGCACAGCCACAGGTGCGCCACGCCGAGTCGCAGGAGATGCGGGAGGATGAGGCTTTGGCCGACGGGCTGGTCATCGGCCACTTCCTCACCCGGGACCACTACCGGGAGCGGATCGCCGGGCTCGAGGACCACATCGACGAACTCACCGCCGAGAGGGATCCCTGGCTGGAGACCGCGGCGGGCGGCGACGACCTAGTCGACGAGCTCGATTACGCCGAGTTCGACGCGATGGGCGGTTTCGGGGTCGAACCCTGGGCGGACGACCTGTTCGACCACGATGACGAGCACTGACGCGCACAGAGCCTGGTGAGCGAGCCAGCAAGGGACGGAGGCACGGGGTGAGCGAGGCAGCCAGGGCATCGCTCCGGAAGCTCGTTGGACCCGAGGCGACCTTCCGTCCCGGCCAGCTCGAAGCGGTAGAGGCGCTGGTGCGCGGGGACCGGGCGCTCGTCGTACAGCGGACCGGGTGGGGCAAGAGCGCGGTGTACTTCATCGCCTGCGACCTGCTGCGTCAGCAGGACCGTGGCCCCGTACTGGTTCTCTCGCCCCTGCTGGTGCTGATGCGCAACCAGATCGACGCAGCGACCCGGCTGGGACTGAAGGCACTGACCTTCAACTCCTCGCTGTCGAAGGACGAGCGGCAAGCGGCCCTAGATGCGGTGCACGAGGCCGATCTGCTGTTCATAACGCCTGAGGCGTTGCAGTCGGCCTGGTTCGCCCCGGACGTCCTGAGCCGGATCGATGATCCATCTGCCGTCGTGGTGGATGAGGTGCACTGCATCTCGGAGTGGGGGCACGACTTCCGGCCGAAGTACCGCAGGATCCGTGACTTCCTCGGCCAGCTGCCTTCGACCGTGGGGGTGCTCGGAACGACGGCGACCGCGACGCAGCGGACGATCGACGACATCGTCGAGCAGCTGGGCGACGGTCTCACGGCGATCGTCGGCGACCTCGTCCGCCCCAGCCTCTATCTCCATGTCCTGCCACCCCGGGAGCAACCGTGGCGTCTTGCGTGGCTGGAGCGGTTCGTGCGGGCTCAGACCGGTGCCGGCATCGTGTACGTGCTGACGACCTACGACGCAGAGCGGGTGGCCGCCTGGCTCGCATCCCAGGGCATCGACGCGGTCCCGTACACCGGGGTAATGGAGGACGCGGACCGACGGGCTATCGAGGATCGGCTCGCACGCAACGAGGTCGAAGCCGTGGTGGCGACCACGGCGCTCGGGATGGGCTACGACAAGCCGGACCTGACCTGGGTCGTTCACTACCAGACCCCGGCAGGGCCGGTCAGCTACTACCAACAGGTCGGTCGCGCAGGTCGCGGTGTCCCCGAAGCGACCGGCGTGATGCTCCAAGGGCCTGAGGACGCGGACGTCCACGACTGGTTCATCACCACCGCCTACCCGACCCAGCCGATGGCCAGCACCCTCCTCGCGGAGTTGGACCGCGCGGACGGCGGCCTCACGGAGAGCCAGTTGCTGGCTCAGGTCAACATCCCGCAGGGGCGCCTGCAGAGTGCGCTGGTGATCCTGACCGACGACGGGGTGATCGAGCGGGCAGGGAACCGCTACTTCCGTACCGCGAAGAGGTTCGTCTACCCCCGCGACCGGGTCGAAGCGGTGATGGCTGCACGTCGCCGCGAGTACGAGCAGCTGGTCACCTACGCACGCGGTGAGCGGTGCCTGATGGAGACCCTGCAGCTGGCGCTCGACGACCCTACGGCACAACCTTGCGGCCGGTGCGGACCATGCACCGGGTCGGCGCTGCCGTTCGACCCGGACCCGGCTGAGATCGACCGAGCCGCGCGTTTCCTATGGCAGCAGGTAGGTCTACTCGAACCGCGGAAGATGTGGCCGTACCAAGTGGCCGGCTTGCCAGTGAAGGGCAGGATCCCGGCGACCCATCGCGCGTTGCAGGGCCGCATCCTCGGCCGCTACCGGGACGGCGGCTACGGCGACGAGGCGCTCGCATGCCGGGCTACCGGTCAGCCCTCGGACCGGCTCCTCGAGGGTGTCGCCGCTCTGCTGGATGACTGGGACGTGGAGCCCGCCTGGGTGAGCTGGGTCCCCTCGAACCAGCACGACGCGTTCCTCCAGCGGCTCGCGAAGGCCGTCGCGGAACCACTCGGCGCGCCCGTCCGGCCCTCGCTCCGCAAGCGCGACGATGCCGAACGACAGCGGTCGATGCAGAACTCGCCGCGGGCTGCTGCGAACGCCTGGCGGAACCTGGCGGTCATCCCCGGCGTCGAGATGGCCGGGCCCGTACTCTTGCTGGACGACGTCGTCCGCACCCGTTGGACCCTCACCGTGGCTTCCTATCTGCTTCGTGAGCACGGCTCAGGTCCGATCCTGCCTCTCGTGCTGTGCGACGTCACGGGTGCCGGCTGATGGGCACTCACGTCCTGTCCGCCGAGCCAGACCGCGACAAGCACGTCCTGACGATCACGTTGGCTGCCCGGCTCTCCGCTCGGAGCGAGCTCCGGCCGCTCTCCCCCGCCCGGTTCTGGACGGTCTACGAGCAGCTCGGTGGGGACCTGCCTGCTGCGGCGGAGTCCGAGGACGCGGAGCTCCGCCAGTTGGCGGGACGGACCGCAGCAGCGGCCCTGCACGCAGCGGAGCTTGAAGGCCAGGGCATCACGCTGCTCACCCCCTTCCACGCCGACTACCCGCAGCGCTACCTCGCGCGCCTCGGCCCTGCGACCCCGCCGCTGCTGTACGTGGCCGGAGCTTCGGCGTTGCTCGCCGACCCCGACCGTCACCGCCTCGCCGTGGTGGGCTCGCGTGACGCGACCGACGCGGAGCTCGATGCCGCCCGCAGCGCTGCGGAAGCCGCCGCCGATCGAGGCTGGGACGTCGTCTCCGGCGGCGCGAAAGGGGTCGACGCCGTCGCGTTGAACGCCGCGGTCTCGCATGGCGGGACGGTCATCGCACTGCTGACCGAAGGCGTGCGTCGTGCCATGCGCAAGGGCGCGCTCCGGCGGCTGGTCAGCGACGGCCAGGCCGTCCTCGCTGCGCCCGTCCACCCCGACGCCGGGTTCACCGTGGGCAACGCTATGGCCCGCAACAAGCTCATCTACGCCCTCGCCGACGTCACCTACGTCGCCGCGGTCGTGGAAGGCGAGGGCGGCACCTGGAACGGTGCCGCGGAGGCCCTGCGGCGCGGCTACGGCCGCGTCGGCGTCAACCCGCAAGCCCAAGCCGCCGGCGCTCTCCAGAGCCTCGGAGCGCGACCGGTGGCCACAACGGCCGAGCTCTACGAGGCGCCGCCGGAGGACACGGGGCAGACCCCGTCGGCAACACCGGTCGACTCCGCGCTCCAGACGAGCCTGTTCGACTGAGGCCCGGCTGCCGCCGTACGACCTCGGGAGCCCGTCGCAACCGAGCAGCCTCGCGCCCGGGCCGCAGCCAGGTGCGCCTGCTCCAGGGGCGTGCCGGTGGACCGGCCCGCTCGACGAGAAGACCGCTCCGCCCTGGCCGACAGGGAGACCGGAAGCACCCTTCTCCGCCAGAGGGCGATGGCCATGCGGCCAGTCGCGCTCGAGGGCGGCCGGGCGTGGCGAGCTGCCGTTGACCGCGAGACTGCTCGCCATCGGATGACTAGAGTGCTGTCATGGTCATCGTATGGATGGGGGGCGATGAACAGCTTCTGGGAGGGGCGTACCCACTACGAGCAACTCGAGGTGCGACCAGACGCAACGGCTGGAGAGATCAAGACGGCCTACCGGCTGCTCGCGTCGGTCTGGCACCCCGACAAGCACAACAGCTCCCTACGCGAGCAGTGCGAAGCACGCTTCCGAGGCATCCAGACAGCCTTCGAGGTCCTCAGCGACCCCATCGCCCGAGAACGGTACGACGCGGGATACCTGCTCCCGACCGCGAGCGCCGGGCCGCAACCCGACGGCCCGTTCGATGAGCCAGTGTGGAACAACCCACAGGTCTGGTTCCGGATGGCTGCATGGATGAAGGACGAGGACAGCGGCGAGAGCTTCCACCGTCGCATGGCCTACTCGGCCGGTGACCGGATCGAGCGAGGTCGCCAGCCCAGCCCGAAGCAGCTCCCCCACATGCTGAAAGCGCGCGACATCGCGGTTGGCGACGGCTTCGATCCCTACGAGGCCGCGAACGCATGACCGATCTCGTACGCCGCGAGGAGCGACGTCCAGTTCGCCGGGCAGAGTTGCGAGCGTTCCTCCTCCATGCTGGGCCGCAGAGCGTTGACACGCTGCTCGCCTACGCAAAGCACGTCGATCCGCACACCGATCGGCAGTGGCTCGAGGAGCAGCTGGAGACCAGGACGTCGCTGTTCGAAGCGCTTCCGGACGGTCGGTACCGAGGCCGACCCGACGAGCCTCAGATCGTCGTCACACGGCGCGCCCCACGACCCCGACCACGACCGCGACCGAAGCCGGCTACCCCACGCTGGTCGCCACCCGAGCACCCAGAACCCGAGGGCCGGAGCATCGACCTCGACGAGGACCAAGCTCTGCGTCGGGTCGAAATCGGGCGACCGGAGGGGTGGACAGAGACCGGACGCAGGATCACCGTCTCGTTGCCGCCGGACGGGGCAGCACCGCTCGAGGTACTGCGGAGCATCGAAGCCGCTGCCAGAGCATCGGCGCAGGTCGAGGTGTTCACAGCCGCCGACGAGGGAACGCTCGTCTTTCGAGGAAGCCGGGCCGTCATCTCGACACGGATCGACACCGATGACGGACGGACGGAGGTCACCTTCGGACCAGCCGTCGACGACATCGGACTCGCCTACACACGAGCCACACGCATGCTCGGGGCTGGCTCGAGCACCCCCACCGCGCTGACCCCTTTCGACCCGAACGTCGGCAAGGTGCAGCTGTCGCCAGCCGCCCAACAGGTTGCTCGGCTTCCCGTCCCGTCGAAACGCTCAACGGGTAGCTTCCTGCTCGAACTCGAGCCTCGTCTAGCACGGCTAGCCGCGCGGACACTCTCGTGGGAGGAGCTGGTCGAGTGGCTCGTTCCCTACAGCCGCACACTCGGCCGACAGGACTTCGAGCACCTCCTGCGCCGGCTATGCGCCGACCCTGCCGTACCGCATGGCAGCCTGCTCTCTCTTCTCGTCGATGATCTACACGTCGACGAGGTAGCCGATGAGCAGTGCGCCCGGGCACTACTCATCATGGCCTCCGAGAACCCACATCCCCAGGCACGCTTCGCGGATTGGGCGCTGGACAACCATGCTGACCTCGCCCTTCAAGCCGGCACCGCCCCTACGCGGCTCATCGTCGCCAGGCTGTCAGTGCAAGCCGCCAGACCGCAGCAGGCGAGCGAACTCTTCGATCGCTGCGCGTCCGAGCTGTCCACCAGCTTCACGACAACCGATCTCAGCGACTGGATCAGTTGTGCCTTCGCGGAGGGCGAGCTGGACCACGCGTCCGCTGCGTTCGAGTTCGCACGCCATCGAGCGATGGAGAGCCCCGCTCAGGCCGCAGATGAGCGGGACGTGCTTGTCCACGGTGTGCAGACTGCACAGGACTACCAGCTCCCGTGGCATCCCATGCTCATGGGCACGCTTGAGGCGTTCCTAGTCCTGCCGGAACTCGAGGCGGAAGCCATCGAGGTCCTCGAGGCGTACGGGGACGACGCCTCCCCGACCGAGCTTCTGGAGCTTCTCTCGCTGTTCGAGACCGCTTCTCGCGTCGACACGATCGAGTGGCTGATCGCTCGCCACCTACGTCGGGTGAACGTCATCTGGCATGAGCTCACCCCGAGAGCTCAGCGAGCGGAGCTGGAGCGCCTCCAACTGGTCGAACGCATCATCGGTAGGAGTGGTCTGACCGGCTCTTTCGTCGTTGAGGACGGTGCATCACCGTCCCAGGTTCCCGACGCTGCGGATGCACTGGAAGCTCTTCAAGGCCTTGTCATCGTCATGGTTGGTGGGCACCGAACCACCTTCGACCACGTCCGTGATCAGCTCGCACGATTCCGTCCGACCTCCGTCGATCACGTGGAACCGTCGTGGGAGAGCAACCGAACGGCACGCTCGCTCAAGCCCAAACTCGAACACGCGGACCTTGTCATCGAGGCCACGAGCCAGATGAAGCACCAGGACTCAGACGTCATCGCCGCCGCGCTCGGGAAGGCGGGCAGACATCGACGGATCCGAGCAGCGGGCGGGCCCTCCCGCATCGTCCACCACCTGTCGAGGGCTCTGGAGCGGCGCTGACGCCAAGCGGACCGTGAAGGCGCGGACTGGGAACCGCCGGACGAGTCCTGCCCATCGCCGGGAATCCTCTGGCGGCCGTGGGA
>SLBE01000028.1 GCA_007126465.1 Syntrophomonadaceae bacterium
CGCATGTCCGGGAGATGCTCGCTGAATTGATCAAGGTCGGCGAACTGGGTTATGCTGCGGGCTATACAGCATCGGCTTTAGGCAAAGCCGAAGTTTACATCCCCGGTATGGGTTTTATGCCTTACGGACCCGGTAACTATATTCCACATTCCATCTACGCCAATGTGGGCAGATGCCTGACCGGTGAGGCAGTTTTTCATGAGCAGGAAATACTCTGCAATATCGCCGGTGGAATGCCTGCTACATTTCCCTATGAAAAAGATTTAATCAACCCGGAAACCAGGGAGCTGCTGGAAAAATATATTAAACGCAATCCTGATATGCCGATGGAAGACCAGATAAAGTTCTGGCTAAACTTTGTCGACTTTGCCCTTTCCGGATCGTCGGGTTCTATGCTGTATGGCGCTTTTCATGGCGGTGGGTCGCCGATTATGGAACAGATCGCCATAACCTCGCAGTATGATATTGAATCTAAAAAGGATATAGTGCGCAGGTTGGCCGGAATGGACCCCAAATAAGCCGCTCAGCTTTCTTAATCAAGCTTGATAGTTTAAACACGAGATAAAGTTTTGTGAGTTTACACTTTAACCAGATAAAGAGGTTACGACTCTGCCATGTTGTTAGCTTCTTCACGGTGGTTGGCTTCTTCAGTTTTGCGCCGGTCAAGGTAGTAGTCAACCAGTAATACTTTAAGGGTTGCAGTAATTGGTATGGCCAGAATAATACCAAGCAGGCCCATTAACTGGGCGCCAACCAGGACCATAATTATGACAGTCAGGGGGCTTAAATCGGTAGCTTTGCCGAGGAAGAACGGAGTAAAAACAAAAGCATCAAGGATTTGGACCACAGCATAAAGTAAGATAATTAGAAATATACTGGGAGTGTCAGGCATGATACTCAAGAGAACTGCCGGTATAGCTGCAACAAAAGGCCCGATATAGAGGATAAGGTTTAAGGCACCTGCCAGGATGCCCAGCATCAAGGCAAAAGGCATATCTAAAATGGAAAGGCCAATCCAGGTTAAAAGGCCGACAAAAAGGCACTTAAGCAGGGTGCCGCGGACGTAGGCGCCTACCTTTTCATCTATCGTATGCAAAAAGTGGACCACGTTTTCCTTGTAGATCTGTGGGAAAAGCAGGGTCAGGTTGTGCTTGGCCTTATCGAGATCCTGGACCAGGTAGAAAACCAGAAAAACCATGGCCAGTACCACCCAGATCTGGGTGATCAGGCCCATGGAAAATGTGGTCAAAGTTCGCAGTATTTGCTGGACGTTACCCGGGGCCTGGCGGACAAACTGGTTGGAATATTCGATGAAAGTCTGGGTAAGCTGCAGGTTAAAGCGCTCATCCAGTCCTTCCAGCTCCGCCACGAGATTGGGCAGGTCCTGGATAAATTCGTTGGTGATAAAAATCAGCAGCTGTCTGATTTCGACGATCAGGCCCGGAATAAGCAGGTAAAATAATAATACAACAGCAACAAGGATACCTGCCGAAGCAATAATAGCAGCAAATATCGGTTTTAATTTCATGGTAATTAAAAAGTTGACCAGGGGGTTTATAAAGTAGACAACAAATAGTGCAATTATAATAAGCGATATAATGGGCATTAGTATGTAGATCGCCCAGATAATGAGGAAGACAGCAGTTGCTATAAGGACTATTTTTAAAGCGAGGATAGTTTCCCGATCTTTAAACACGGCAAAACTCCTTACTATAGAAAATAATATTCTGCAGGCATGTCAGGAAACATTAACTATTATACCACTATATCTGTAACTATTCAGCTATATTCTGTTATTCTTGCCCAGACCTGATCTTGCCTATACTTTACCATGAAGTTCACTAAGAAAAAAGTATCAGGTTTATTCCGGACGTCAAAAGGACATGACCTGCAAAAGGCGAAATTAATATAGGCACATTATTTAATTGAGGATGGTTAAGATTGTCTAAAACTAACTTTGTTCATCTCCACTGTCACAGCGAATACAGTCTTTTGGACGGAGCAGCCAGGATCAAGGATATGATAAGTCGGGCGGCCAGCCTTGGCATGCCTGCCCTGGCTCTGACCGACCATGGAACCATGTTTGGCGTAATTGATTTCTAC
Source organism: Syntrophomonadaceae bacterium (assembly GCA_007126465.1). Taxonomy (GTDB): domain Bacteria; phylum Bacillota; class Dethiobacteria; order DTU022; family DTU022; genus T3SED10-7. The sequence goes on from SLBE01000028.1 coordinate 2,104, forward strand.
AGGGCTGCCAGGGAAGCAGGTGTTAAACCGATCCTGGGTTGTGAAGTATACCTGTCTCAGCGATCCCGCTTTCAAAAAGAAGCAAAGCGCGATGATTCCCAGTACCACCTGGTCCTGCTGGCTGAAAATAATACCGGTTATCGCAACCTGATGCGCCTGGTTTCAAGCGGTTACCTGGAAGGTTTTTATTATAAACCCAGGGTGGACCGGGCTTTACTTAAGGAATGCAGTGAAGGGTTGATTGCCCTGAGTGCCTGCCTGGCCGGTGAAATCCCCAGCCTGATATTACAGGGTCAGGTTGAAAAAGCTCACCAGGTGGCCCTTGACTACAGGGAAATCTTCGGCCAAAATAATTTCTTCCTGGAACTGCACGATCACGGTCTTCCGGAACAAAAAATAGTCAATGAAAAACTGCTTGAAATATCAAAAGTGGAGAGTATACCACTCGTAGCGGCAAATGACGTGCATTACCTCTCACGCCAGGATGCAGAAGTCCATGATGTGCTTTTGTGCATCCAGACGGGAAAAACTGTTGATGAAACCGAGCGCATGAAATTTGAAACGGAAGAATTCTATTTTAAGACTGCCGAAGAGATGGAAGAACTCTTTGCAGATTATGAAGGCGCTTTAAGCAACAGCCTGCAAATAGCGGAGCGCTGCAACGTTGAAAAGGATTTTAGTAAACGCTACCTTCCCGAGTATCACCTGCCGGAAGGTGAAGATCCCGATAGCTATCTAAGAGATCTCTGCTATAAAGGGCTCGAAACCCGCTATAGTGAAATAACCAGTGATATTAAAGAGCGCCTGGAGTATGAACTGCAGGTAATCAGCAAGATGGATTATTCCCATTACTTTCTGATTGTCTGGGACTTAATTGAATATGCCAAAAAGGAGAAAGTTATTGTCGGCCCCGGACGAGGTTCTGCTGCCGGGAGCCTGGTGGCCTACAGCCTGGGCATTACTAATATTGACCCGCTTCGCTACAGCCTGCTCTTCGAGCGTTTTCTTAATCCGGAAAGAATATCAATGCCTGATATTGATATCGATTTTTGTGATGATAAAAGAGATAAAGTAATGCAGTATGTCTGCGATAAATATGGCCAGGAGAGAGTAGCCCAGATTATCACTTTTGGGACAATGGCTGCCAGGGCTGCTGTCCGTGATGTCGGTCGGGTTTTGGCCATCCCTTATGCAGATGTTGACCGCATTGCCAAGCTGATCCCGGTGGAACCAAAAATGACAATCAAGAAAGCTCTTGATCAAAGCAAGGATTTGCAAGCCCTTTACAAGGAAGAACAGTACCGCAACTTGCTCGACCTTTCAATGGCGGTCGAGGGGATGCCCCGCCATGCCAGTACCCATGCCGCGGGAGTGGTTATTGCCGAAGAGCCGTTGATCAACTTTGTCCCACTTTACAAGACATCTGACAGCTCGGTGGTGACCCAGTTTCCGATGAACACCCTGGAGGACCTGGGGCTCTTAAAGATGGATTTCCTGGGCCTAAAAACCCTGAGCATTATTGGCGAAGCCCTTGAAAATATCGAAAAGAGACACGGAGAAACCATTGATATAGAGTATATATCTTTAGAAGATGAAGCTGCCTATGAAATGCTTTCAAGAGGTGAAGCTACAGGGATTTTCCAGCTTGAAAGCACCGGAATGCGTTCTGTTCTCAGGGACCTGATGCCTAATAAATTCGAAGATATAATCGCAGTAGTGGCCTTGTACCGTCCCGGTCCGATGGAGCAGATTCCGGTGTTTGTTGAAAGCAAGCACGGAAAAAGAAAGATAAAATATGCCCACCCGGTGCTGGAGCCGATCCTTAATGAAACCTACGGGGTTATTGTCTACCAGGAGCAAATCATGGAAATTGCCGCCCGCATGGCCGGTTTTACTCTCGGTCAGGCTGATCTTCTACGCCGGGCTATTGGGAAGAAGAAAATGGAAATCCTGGACGAGCAGAGACAGCTCTTTATAAACGGATGTGTTGAAAATGGCTACACCAGGGAGCTGGCAGCAGAAATATATGATCTAATCCTAAAATTTGCCTCATACGGTTTCAACAAGTCACATGCTGCCGCTTACGCAATGATTGCTTACCAGACTGCTTACCTAAAAGCAAATTATCCGGTCGAGTTTATGGCTGCCCTGATGACGGTATACTATTCCAACAGCGACAAGGTAGCCCTGTATATCGCCGACTGCAAGAGAATGAATATTGAGCTGCTCCCACCCGACATAAACGAAAGCGATACTCACTTTACTCCAATCGGCGAAAACAGGATTCGTTTTGGGCTGGCTGCAGTAAAGAATGTCGGGTTAGGTGCGATAGATTCGATAATCCAGGCCAGGCAAGAGAAACCCTTTGCTTCCATGCTTGATTTTGTTTCAAGGGTTGATATGCGCTCCTGCAATCGTAAGGTAATGGAAAGCCTGGTTAAATGCGGCGCATTCGACTCACTGGGCGGTCACCGGGCCCAGTACCTGGCTATCATTGACGATGTTCTGGCCCAGGGCCAGTTTGCGCAGCGGGAGCGTGAAAACGGGCAGATTTCAATGTTTTCTTTAATGGAAGAAAGTGTAAAGGAAGAGATGCTCGACGATAATCTGCCTGATATAGAGCCTTTTTCCGACAAGGAAAGGTTATCCCTTGAAAAAGAAATGCTCGGCTTATACATCTCAGGGCATCCCCTGGGACCGTACCAGACTATCCTGGAGAACATGCCCAACCTCACACCCTGTGCCCAGCTTTCTTCTTCAGGAGATAATAATCATGTCAAAGTTGGTGGAATAATTGTTGCGGTTCGCAGTTTTTTCACTAAAAAGAACAAGCAGATGGCTTTTGTCAAGCTGGAAGACCTGACTGGAAGCGTGGAACTGGTCGTATTCCCGGATATGTATGAAAAGAGCGCTTTCATGCTTGAAGAAGACAGCCTGCTTTTAGTTGAAGGCAGGACAGACCTGAAAGAAGAAGAGGATGTTAAAATTCTGGCAGAAACAATAAAGCCATTGAACCGGGAAAAGAAGCTGCTGCGCCTGGTAATTGGTGAAGAACACAACAGTGATCTTTTGCGCGACTTAAAAGACACCCTGGTAGCGGAAAACGGTGAAGTTCCTGTCTGCCTCTTCTTTAAAAATGATAAAAAAACACTTATTTTAAATGAAGAATATTGGGTTCGAGACCATCCTACCTGTTTTAAGCGCCTTGAGAATCTGCTTGGCCCTGATTCGGTAATTGAGCAGGTGGGGGATCAGGTTCCGGGGCAGCATTAAAGGAGATGATCCAATCATGAAAAAAATAGCAGTTATGACAAGCGGGGGCGATGCTCCCGGCATGAATGCCGCTGTGCGAGCTGTTGTCCGGCGAGGCATTAATTTAGGATGCAGTGTTTTCGGAGTCAGGCGTGGTTATACCGGGCTGCTCAACGGTAATAAATTGATTGAGATGGAATTGGGTTCGGTAGCAGATATAATACACCGTGGTGGAACAATTTTGCTGACAGCCCGGGCTCCCGAAATGTTTGAGCCGGCTTACCAGGATCAGGCTGCTGATTTTCTTAAAAAGGAAGGTATCGAAGGACTGGTGGTTATCGGCGGCGAAGGATCTTTTAAAGGAGCTTTAACCCTGGAGGAACGCGGGATTAAAGTGAGCGGTGTTCCTGCAACTATTGATAACGATATTAACGGAACAGAGCAGACCATTGGTTTCGATACTGCCGTTAATACGATTCTTGATGCCGTTAACAAGCTTCGGGATACGGCTACTTCTCATGAGCGTGTATTTCTGCTGGAAGTGATGGGCCGCAATAACGGTTTTCTGGCCCTGGCTGCCGGGTTGGCCGGTGGCGCAGAATCTATCCTTGTTCCCGAGATGGAATATGACCTGGATGAAGTTTGTGAACGGGTTCTGCATGGGATCAGGCGGCAGAAAGCTCACAGCATTATTGTGGTTGCTGAAGGAGCCGGCGATGTTTTTTACATTAATGAAGAGATAAAAAAAAGATTGAAAGCGGATATCCGGGTTACTGTTTTGGGACATATTCAAAGAGGCGGCAGCCCCAGCGCCGTGGACAGGATGCTGGGCAGCAGAATGGGAGCGCTGGCTGTAGATTTGTTAAGCGAAGGGAAGAGCGGTTACTATACAGCATTCAGGGGCAATGAAGTATTCCCAACTTCTTTAAAACAGAGTTTTGACCAGGCCAGGAAATTCCCGGAAGAACTATACAAGCTGGCCCTGATACTGGCAAGGTAAATCGATTATAGTATTCTACCCTAAATTGGGAGGTAATTTAAATGCGGCGGACAAAAATTGTTTGCACAGTCGGACCTAGTATAGAAACTGAAAAAAGAATTTCAGAATTAATAACGGCAGGGATGGATGTAGCCAGGTTAAACCTCTCTCACGGGACCAGTGAAGATCATATCCGCCGTTTGGAGTTGATCCGCTCTACCAGCTCCCGCATGAAAAAAAATGTCGGTTACCTGTTTGATACCAGGGGGCCGGAAGTAAGAACCGGCGACCTCAATGAAGATTATGTAATGCTTGAAGAAGGCCGTGAAATTATTTTGACTACTGAAGATGTTGTCGGTTCTGCAGAGCGGGTTGGAGTGACCTATCCGAAACTGCACGAGGATTTAAAACCGGGGTGCAGTGTGCTGATTGATGACGGGCTAATAGTCTTGGAAGTGATTGCTATAGAGGGCCGTGATATCCGCTGCCGGATTTTACATGGTGGCGAGCTGCGCAGTTACAAAGGGCTCAACACTCCGGGAACGAGGATCAATTTGCCGGCTATTGGAGAAGATGACCGCCGGGACATTCTTACTGCCCTGGATTATGAGGTTGACTTTTTAGCTGCCTCGTTCGCCCGCAGTGCCGAAGACATCCTGGAAGTAAGGGCACTGGTTGAAGAGCGAAACAGCAGTATCATGATCCTGGCAAAAATTGAGAGCCTGGAAGGTGTCGAAAATTTTGATGAGATCCTGGAGGTTTCAGATGGCATAATGGTTGCAAGGGGTGATCTGGGGGTGGAGATTCCACCGGAGGATGTGCCGATGCTGCAGAAGGAGTTCATCAGGAAATGTAACCGGGTCGGCAAGCCGGTGATAACCGCTACCCAGATGCTCGACAGCATGATCCGCAATCCACGCCCTACCCGGGCTGAAGCCAGTGATGTAGCCAATGCAATTATTGATGGAACAGATGCAGTGATGCTTTCCGGTGAAACAGCGGTTGGACGTTTTCCGGTTGAAGCGGTTGAAACAATGAGCAGGATAGCGGTACGCACGGAAAAAGACCTTGATAACAGGCAAATTATGCAGGATATGAGCAGGAATATCAAGAAAACAGTTACAGATGCCATCAGTTACAGTACCTGTCATGTATCGTCCGAGTTAAAAGCTGATGCTATTATTACTGCAACCCAGTCCGGCCATACGGCGCGCATGGTCTCTAAATACAAACCGCGGGCCCCGATTGTTGCAGTTACGTCTAACCGCAGCGTAGCTTCCCGTCTAACCCTGACCTGGGGAGTTTATGCAGTGGTTTGTCCGCCGGCAAATACAACGGATGAAATGTTTGTAAATGCAATTCAGGTATCTTTAAAAGAAAAATTGATCGATGATGGAAACCTGGTGGTAATTACCGCCGGAGTTCCCGTGGGAATATCAGGTACCACTAACCTGTTGCGAGTGGAAACGGTAGGTGAAATTCTGGTGAAAGGAACCGGTGTTGGTAAGCAGGCTGTCAGTGGTGAAGCGATGGTTATCAATAAAGACAGCGATCTCGAAAACTTTAAAGAAGGCATGATTTTGGTTGCCAGCAGTACTAGTAGTGACTACCTGTCGGCCATAAAAAAAGCAGCAGCGCTGGTAGTTGAAGAAGGTGGTTTGACTTCTCATGCTGCCATTGTGGCTATTAACCTGGGTAAGCCGGCAATAGTAGGTGTTAACAATGCCCGTCAATTAATTAGCACAGGTGAAACAGTTACCGTAGATGCCACCAGGGGCCTGGTTTACCGCGGTGAAGCAAATGTACTTTAAAGATTGCAGGGAGTAGATCAATTTTGCATATTAACGAAACAGTATTCCGGGTTCGTTACCAGGAAACAGACCAGATGGGTGTGGCTTACCATGCAAATTACCTGGTCTGGTTTGAAATGGGAAGAACCGAACTGATGCGAAGTATTGGCCTGCCATACATTGAATTTGAAAAGAGTAATCTATATTTGCCGGTTTTAAAAGCCTACTGTGAATATAAGCATGCAGTAAGGTATGATGATGAACTTACTGTCTTAACAAATTTGGACAGCCTGGAAAAAGTGCGCCTGGTTTTTAAATATGAATTACATAAGGATGGAAGGAAGATGGCTTTTGGGTATACGGAGCATGCTTTTATTAACGCAGCCGGCAGGCCGGTAGTTTTAAAAAAAGTAAGCCCCTTTTTATGGAACCGGCTTTGTAAGGCACTGGAAGATAATTCTTAACTGCGAGGTGATAGGGTGAGCGCAAATAATACTAAGCTTGGTATTGTTTATCACAAGGATTACCTGATTCATACCCAGGGGCACCACCCCGAAAGAAAAGAGCGGCTGGAACATATTACGTCAGCGCTTGAAAATCGGGGGATATCCGAAAAGCTGACAATGATTGACCCGGTTCCGGCTTCAGTCGATGATATTGCCCTGGTTCATGATTCCGGTTATATCAAAACTATTGAAGAAGCCTGTAACTCCGGCCAGCGTAACCTGGATATGGATACCTACATTGTTCCGGAATCATACCGTGTAGCTTTACTATCAGCAGGAGGAGTATTGACCGGTTTACGGGGAGTAATGGGGATAGGTCCCGATATTGTGTTTGCTTTAAACCGGCCGCCCGGTCACCATGCAGAAAGAAGCAGGGCTATGGGGTTTTGCCTGTTTAATAATATTGCGATTGCTGCCGAGGTGGCAAAACGTGATTACGGATTAAAGAGAATTGCCGTTGTTGATTGGGATGTCCATCACGGCAATGGAACTCAGCATGCCTTTGAGGATGATCCGGAAGTGCTTTTTATTTCCACGCACCAAAGTCCGGCTTACCCGGGAACCGGCCATCTAAAGGAAGTCGGCAGGGGAACGGGCGAAGGACTTACCGTTAATATACCAATGCCTCCGGGCAGCGGCGACATTGAATATGGACTTATTTTTGATCAGGTAATAATTCCCGTTCTCGATCAGTTTCAGCCTGAGCTTCTGTTAATTTCATCGGGGCATGACGCTTACCGGCATGACCCGCTTGCCGGAATGTCTCTAACTCACCAGGGATTTTATGATATGGCAGATAAATTACGGCAGGCTGCAGAAAAACACTGCCAGGGCAGGGTGCTGCTCTGCCTGGAAGGGGGTTATCATCTGGAAGGCCAGGCAGGGGCAGTTATCCAGGTTTTAAACGCCATGGGTAATTTCGGTCTGCCTGTTACGGAGAGATCTCCCGATCTTGATCCAACCAGGCACGCCCAGGCGCGACTGGAGGAAGTGCTGCAGGTGCAGCGCAAATACTGGTCACTTTAACTTAAGTCCATATTATAAAGAACAAGCCCGCTGGGCAGCTTTGGATAGAAAAAAGTGGATTTTTGCGGCATTATTTTTCCCTTACGGGCATGTTCAAGAACCTGTTCAACTGCAACAGGCTCAAGAATAAAAGCTGCATCAGCATAGCCTGTGATCACTTCATCGACAGCAGTATTATGATCATGTGGATAACTGATCATTTCCTGGTCCACTATTATGCTTTTTTCTCCTTGATCAAAAAGCGGTTTTATAATACGCTCATGAAGCAGTTCAACGGGCAGCTGTTTTTCTGAACCGTTATCAAGCGGTTTGAGGATACAGGCATCACGACCGGTAATTAAGCCAAACCCATAGTGATCCAGGCTTGCTTTATTTATTTCTTTCAGTAAGTAATTTCGGTCCAGCTGGTGAGGATCACCAAGGCTGATCAGCTTAAATTCATTCTTGATAATTCTATTTAGTTTATCTTTTTGTGACTGACTCAGGCCACTAAGCAAACGGTGGGTTGGCAGGACAAGAAGTCCCCGGTCTTTCATGCTGACCATGATGGTTAGGATGTAGTCTGAGCCGGGATCCTTTTGACTGTTTTGATTACCGGCATAATTAAGAGCCGTTTCATAGCGGTGATGTCCGTCGGCAATCAGCAGTGGCTGGGGGCGCAGATAGGTTGTTAACTTTTCCTGCAAGTCACTACTGGTAATTGCCCAGAGGCGGTGGGTTTGTCCGGAAGGTTCCTTTGCCTCAAGCAGGGGTTTATCGGTATTGATAGCTGAAAAAAAGTAATCCAGCTGCTGATCGGGATCGGGGAAGAGAGTAAAGATCGGACTGACATTAGTACGCAAGTTCTTTAAAAGTTCAAGGCGATCAGCCTTTGGTCCCGACATGGTTAATTCGTGGGGGAGAACCACTTGTTCAGAGTACGGTGTCAGCTTTAAGGCGGCGATGATACCTCTGCGGCTGTAATTGACCTGGTTATAGGTATATTCCTGCTCGTAAAGGTAATAACAGTTTTCGTTTTCCGGAAAGAGGATCTGATCATTAAGCCACTGGTTGAAAGTTTCACGGGCCCGGCTGTAACGGTTATTTTCGCTGTCATCTCCGGGATGAGTTTCGCCGTATTCAAGGCGGATTATATTATAAGGATCTAGATCGTGAAGGCGTTTTTGCTCTTCATTATCAATGACATCGTAAGGCGGTGTTATAACATTTCCGAGAAAATTTACTTTTGATTGATTATACCTGATTCCCTTAAATGGTCTGATTGCAGCCATCGTTAACCTCCCTGTATTTAACCGTTGCCTGATGTACAACCGGCATTTCCATGCCTGCTCTATATGTTCGTTTCAGTTTTCTTGGCAGGCTGTGCCATATATTTAATGAGTCGCATGTTTTTTAACAGTATATTGATTTTATAATAGAGAATGTCTATTTGCAACAAAAACAGGCAACAAAAACAATAGTTTTTCGTTGCCAACGGGGGTGAACTATGCTATACTACCTCTGGTAAAATCATAAAACTCACGCCTGGTGAGATGGAGGTCGGTTGGCTTTTTAAGCTTGGTCATCATCAATGAAACAGGCGGTGGTAAAAACAAGGAGGAGTTATTTTGGCTAAGGTAAGTATGAAGCAGCTGCTGGAGGCGGGTGTTCACTTCGGACATCAAACCCGCCGATGGAACCCGAAGATGAAAAATTATATCTTCACTGAACGTAACGGTATCTACATCATTGATCTGCAGAAAACGGTTAAATTGATGGATACTGCGTATAACGTTGTACGGGACCTGGTGGTCGACGGAGGGGAAATTATTTTTGTCGGCACGAAAAAGCAGGCCCAGGAATCAATCCGCAATGAGGCTGAAAGATGCGGGGCTCATTACGTGAACCACCGCTGGCTCGGCGGCATGTTAACTAATTTTGCGACAATTCGTAAGCGGATTGATCGGATGATCAAGCTTGAGCAAATGGAAACCGATGGTACTTTTGAACGATTGACTAAAAAAGAAGTGCTAATGCTGCGCAATGAAAAAGAAAGACTGATGAAGTTTTTAAGCGGTATTCGCAACATGAAAAAGCTACCGGATGCAATTTATGTAGTTGATCCACGCAAAGAAAAAATTGCCGTGGCCGAAGCCCGCAAGCTGAACATTCCGGTCATTGCTATTGTAGATACAAACTGCGATCCTGATGAAATTGATTATCTTATACCGGGTAATGATGATGCAATCAGGGCAGTTAAGCTGATTACCTCAGTAATGGCAGAAGCTGTGCTTGAAGGAAAGCAGATTATTGAGGCTGCACATGAACCTGCAGAGGAAGATACTGAAGAACGTGAAAAGATGACTATAGGTGGAGAAGGGGAAAGTAAAGAAGGCGTTGCTGAAGTTGCGACTGCCGAGGTAATTGATGAAGAACCTGCTCCAGCTGAAGTAGCTAGCGAACCTGCTGTTGAAACCGAACAGGTAGAAACTGCAGAAGAAGATAAAGTAGAATAACTTTAAACTTTGCCAGGCAAAGTTATGACAGAGGAGTGGACAGGATAGATGCATATCGATGCAAAAGTTGTTAAATCTCTACGTGAAAAAACGGGCGCAGGGATGATGGACTGCAAGAAGGCGCTGCAGGAAGCTGAAGGCAACCTGGAGAAAGCAGTTGATTTGCTGAGGGAAAAAGGTCTTTCTGCTGCTGCTAAAAGGGCGGATAGAGCAGCCAACCAGGGTATTGTTGATTCATACATTCACCTCGGCGGTAGAATCGGGGTCCTGGTTGAAGTAAATTGCGAAACAGACTTTGTCGCCCGCAATGACGAGTTTCGTGAATTTGTAAGAAATCTGTGTTTACAGGTGGCTGCTACGAACCCTTCCTACCTGAGCAAAGAAGATGTTCCTGAGAGCATTCTGGAAAGAGAACGGCAAATTATTAAAACCCAGGCCCTGAACGACGGGAAACCAGAAAAAGTGGTAGATAAAATTGTTGAAGGCCGGCTCGAAAAATACTACAGTGAAAATTGTCTCCTGGAGCAGGCTTTTGTAAAAGACGAGGATATTACTGTTAGTGAACTGCAGACTAACCTGATTGCAAAAATCGGAGAGAATATTGTGGTGAGACGTTATTGTCGCTTTGAAATCGGTGAAGCCACCGATGCGGAAAACACCACGTGTTGTGGTTAAATACTAAAAAGAACACTGAAAAGTGTTCTTTTTTTTAACCATTTAAATTTACTTAGCCACATACGCTTGCAGCTGCCTGCTGAAGAAAAAATGAAAAATATAGAACACCGGCAGGTTGTTGGCATAGTTTGTCGAAATATATTTTATGCTACTGGAGGTGCTTAGTTGACTACACCTAAGTACAAGAGGGTCATCCTGAAGTTAAGTGGGGAAGCGATGGCCGGTGATCAAGGTTTTGGTATTGACCAAAAAGTAATTGAAAGCATTGCCCTGCAGATCAAGGAAGTTATTGAATACCAGGTCCAGGTGGCTGTAGTCGTTGGCGGCGGAAATATATGGCGCGGCGCCCATGCCGGAAGTAAAGGTATGGACAGGGCAACAGCGGACTATATGGGAATGCTGGCTACAGTTATTAACGCCCTTGCCCTGCAGGATGCCCTGGAACGCTATGATGTCGATACCCGGGTGCAAACAGCCCTGGAAATGCAGCAGGTTGCCGAACCGTATATCAGAAGAAGGGCCCTGCGCCACCTGGAAAAAGGACGGGTGGTAATATTCGCAGGGGGAACGGGTAATCCTTATTTTTCGACAGATACTACAGCAGCACTGCGAGCTGCAGAAATAGAGGCAGAGGTTATTCTTCTTGCCAAAGGAAAAGTAGATGCGGTTTACGATGCCGATCCTTTAACCAATCCCGGAGCCCGTAAATATGCGGAACTTAATTATATCGAAGTTATTAACCAGGGTTTAGGGGTAATGGATTCAACGGCAGCATCCCTTTGCATGGATAATAAAATTCAGCTGATTGTTTTTGGGTTAAACCTTGGAAATATTAAGAAGGTAGTCATGGGCGAAAAAATCGGAACAATAATTAGGGGTGGGTGATTTATGTTAGAAGATATTTATCTGGAAGCAGATGAAAAGATGAACAAGGTTATTGCTGCATACAAGCGCGAACTATCAACGCTGCGAGCCGGCAGAGCAACCACATCGTTGCTGGATAGGATTGAGGTGGATTACTACGGAACCATGACTCCCCTTAACCAGCTGGCAGGTGTATCAGCGCCCGAACCGAGGCTTTTAGTCATACAGCCCTGGGACAAAGGGGCTATGGGCGAAATAGAGAAGGCAATCCTGAAGTCTGACCTGGGGCTGACACCGACTAATGATGGCAATGTTATCAGGCTTGCAATACCGCAGCTGACCGAAGAAAGAAGGAAAGAACTTGTTAAGTTTGTCCGTAAGAAGTCTGAAGAAAGCAAGGTCAGTATCCGAAACATCCGCCGGGATGCCAATGATGAAATCAAACAATTGGAAAAATCAGGAGATATTTCAGAAGACGAGCGCAGGCGAGCCCAGGATGATATTCAGGAATTAACTGACGAAAGAATCAAAGAGATAGATGAAGCTCTTGAAGTAAAAGAGAAGGAAATGATGGAGGTTTAGCCCCAACAGCTTAACAAGAGGCGGCTCTCTCTTGGATATTAAGGGAGAGCCTCTATTTATGAATGGTGTGATTAACTTTGTCGACTGACTTGAAGGACCAGGATATCCAGGAAATGGTTCTAAAAGATAATATTCCCTATCACGTTGCCATTATTATGGATGGTAATGGACGCTGGGCGGTAGAAAAAGGTTTGCCCAGAAAAGAAGGGCATCGCCATGGAGTGGAAACGGTTCGTTCAGTTGTAAGAAACAGCAGTGAACTGGGGATTAAGGCTTTAACGCTTTTTGCTTTTTCAACGGAAAACTGGAGGAGGCCTGTAGGAGAAATCAACTACCTGATGGGCCTGCCGGAAATATATTTTAAAAGTGAACTGCCGGAATTGATGCGCAATAATGTAAAGGTAAACCTGCTGGGTAGTAAAGAAAAACTGCCTCGTAAAGTTCAGAAAACAATAGATGAAGGTAGAGAAGCAACAAAAAATAATACGGGCATGATTCTTAACTTTGCCCTGAATTATGGAGCACGGACTGAAATTATTAGAGCAGTGAATCGCTTGATTGTTGATGCAAAAGAAGGTAAGATCAGCGGAGCGGTTAATGAAGCTGCTTTTGAGAAATATCTTTATACTGCAAGCTTGCCAGATCCGGACCTGCTGATTCGAACCAGCGGTGAATTGCGAATCAGTAATTTTCTATTATGGCAGCTGGCCTATAGTGAACTCTGGTTTACCGATGTATACTGGCCGGACTTTTCAAAAAGACACCTGCTGAATGCGGTCTATGATTATCAGCAGCGCAAGCGCCGCTTTGGAAAAGTTTAAGCAGGACAGAATAGGGTGATTATTGATGCTATATCTGCGGATTATTTCTGCCCTTATCGGCATTCCTATTGTATTGGCCTCAGTTTATTTTGGTGGATACTTTTATGCAGTATTCCTGCTGCTTCTTGTTAACCTCGGAGTATTTGAGTACAATACAATACTAAAAAGTAACAATTACAATGCACCTTTTGTGATCAGCCATTTTTCAGCCAGTCTTTTGATTGCCGTAATTTTTTTGGAGCAGATGGCCCTGATTTATCCACTGCTTATGCTTACCTTGTTAATTCTATTTGCCACTGCCATGTTTAATATGGATAAAGTAAGTGTTGTAGACTCTGCGCTGTCTTTGTGGGGAGTTATTTACCTGGGTGGCCTGATTGGTTACCTGATGCTTTTAAGAATGCTGCCTGATGGCGAGATCTATACTTTCATTTTGCTGATCGGTGTCTGGGTTCATGATACCTCAGCCTATTTTATCGGTGTTAAATGGGGGATGAGAAGATTTGCTGCACAAATAAGTCCGAAAAAATCTGTGGAAGGTTCCCTGGCAGGCATAGGGGCGGTTATAGTCTTGTTTTTCTCTGTAACCATACTTTTTCCCGGTTTTTTGCCGGTTAATTCCCTGCAGGCAGTAATCCTGGGCCTGGGCATTACGGTATTTGCCCAGCTGGGAGACCTCCTGGAATCGGCCGTGAAAAGACAAATGGCAGTAAAGGATTCCAGCGGCATTATTCCCGGTCATGGTGGTATTTTAGATCGCTTTGACAGTTTAATCTTAGCGGCCCCTTTTGTATATTATTTTTTTCTTTTAATTAATATGATGTAAAAAGGAAGTATCCAGATGAAAAAAATTGCTATCCTTGGCTCCACCGGCTCTATCGGCAGGCAAACTCTTGAGGTAATCGATGCGCTTGGTCCTGGTTACCGTGTTGTCGCATTGACAGCAGGCAGCAATTATAAACTGTTGGTCGAACAGGCACGGAAATTTAAGCCTGAAATGATTGTTTTAAGCGATCATGGAGCAGCTTTAAAACTAAAAGAAGAAACAAAAGATTTAAGCTGCAAAGTTTTAGCGGGTAGTAACGGGCAAATTGCTGCGGCCACATTGTTTGAAGCAGACCTGGTGGTTATGGCCCAGGCCGGTTTCAGCGGCTTTGAACCGCTGGTGGCGGCCCTTAAGGATGATAAAATGATCGCACTTTGCAACAAAGAGTCGCTGGTTATCGGTGGAGAGATACTCGAACGGAAGGGACTGCTTAATCGGGAAAAGCTGCTGCCTGTTGACAGTGAACATTCGGCTATCTGGCAGTGCCTTGGTTCGTCGAGCCTCGAAGATATAAGCAAAATATATCTGACTGCTTCCGGAGGGCCCTTTTATGGAAAAGAGAGCACTGAGCTTGCAGAAGTAACTCCCGAGATGGCTCTACAGCATCCTAATTGGACCATGGGAGATAAGATTACCATTGATTCTGCCACAATGATGAACAAGGGGCTGGAAGTAATTGAAGCCAAATGGTTATTTGACCTGAACCTGGATCAGATCGAAGTTGTCATACACAGGCAAAGTATTATACACTCTATGGTAGAATATAAAGACGGATCAGTTTTGGCGCAGCTTGGGCTGCCGGATATGAAAGGGCCGATCCAGTATGCCATTACTTATCCGGAGAGACGGGAGAATAACTTTGAAAAGTTTAATCCCTATGGCCGGGTGCTTGAGTTTGAGAAGCCTGATCGGTTAAACTTCCCCTGCCTGGATCTGGCTTATAGAGCAGCAGCAGCCGGTGGAACAATGCCGGCGGTGTTAAGCGCTGCCAATGAAGAAGCGGTAAAATTATTTTTAAATGGTACTATCCGGTTCACAGAGATTCCGAAATTGATTGAAAAAGTGATGAATAATCACGAGATTATCTGTGAACCTGAAATTGAAGATGCTGTTGAAGCTGACAGGTGGTCACGCCTGGAAGCAGCAGCTGTTATTGAGTTGTTAATAGGAAGGTGAATTCAAAGGTATGCAGACTTTAATTGCTTCTATAGTGATTTTTGGAGTACTAATCCTGGTTCATGAACTCGGCCATTATTTTGTTGCAAGGCTGACAGGGATCAGGGTTTTAGAGCTGGCTATTGGATTTGGGCCTAAGCTTGTTGGCTGGACAAAAAACGGTACTGACTATTCCCTGAGAGTTGTCCCCCTGGGTGGATTCTGCCGTATGTTGGGCGAAAATCCGGATGAAGCGGCCGAACCGGACAGCTTTCCTCAGCAATCGATTCTTAAAAGAGCGGCAACCCTTTTTGCAGGTTCGGCAATGAACCTTGTCCTCGCTTTTGTTTTATTTTTCATCATCTTCTTCTTTATTGTCGGGGTGCCTGATACTGATACTTCAACTATCGGCTATATTGTAGATGACTCCCCGGCTGAAGAGGCGGGGATTAAGGAAGGAGATACAATTACGGCAATTGACGGGAACCCTGTATCTACCTGGGACGAAGTTTTAACCACAATTTCCGCAAAACCGGAACAGGAAATTATACTGACAATTGAAAGAGATGATACGGTTACAGAATTTGCAGTTACCACGGAACTGGCCCCTCAACCGGATGGTGAGCGCGGGGTAATAGGGATTGGCCCAAAAATTGACATGTATAGTTTTTTCCCGGCCATGGCGGTTAGTTTCGATCGTTTCGGCGATATCCTGACAGCTCTTTACCAGGTTGTTGCAGGACAGGCTCCGCTTGATGTGGCCGGACCGGTAGGCATAGTGCACACAATCGGCGAGGTGGCTCAGACCGGATTTGTTAACCTGCTCGTTTTGACAGCGCTGATCAGCATTAATCTCGGCATAATTAACCTGCTGCCTGTACCGGCATTAGATGGGGGCAGGCTTTTATTCCTGTTGATTGAAGCAGTCCGGGGCCGTCCCATTGAACCGGAAAAAGAAGGCTTTATTCACTTTATTGGTTTTGCACTTCTGATAGCCCTGATATTACTGGTTACATATCAGGATATTCTGCGCTTTATTATCGCGCCGAATAATTAGTCGAATTAAATATGCCTTAAAATGTAACCTGGTGGTGCTGGAACATGGATCAACCTGAGCGAAGGAAGACAAGGGTTGTTAAGGTTGGTAAGCTGATGATTGGTGGAACGGCGCCGATTTCAATCCAGTCGATGACTAATACTGAGCCCCACGATTACGATGCAACCCTGGCCCAGATCAGGGATCTGGCTGAAGCAGGTGCTGAACTGGTAAGGGTGGCAATTCCAGACAAAAAAACATTGCCAGTTTTTAAAAAGCTGGTGCAGAACTGTCAGCTGCCCCTGGTCGGTGATATACATTTTGATCCTGAGCTGGCTGCCCTGGCCCTGGATAACGGTGCAGCAAAGATCAGGATCAACCCGGGTAATATAGGGGGAACAAAAAGACTGGAAGCCCTGGCTCTAAAAGCAAAAGACCGTAATGCAGCTATCCGGATTGGAGTAAACGCCGGTTCTTTGGAACGCAGGTTATTGCAAAAATACAGGGGTGCAACCGCTGAAGCTATGGTTGATTCGGCGGCAGGCTACCTGGAAATATTTGAAAATGCAGGCTTTGATAATCTTGTCGTTTCCCTGAAAGCTTCGGATGTTTACACAACCATTAAAGCAAACCGTCTTTTTGCAAAAGATTATGATTACCCCCTGCACCTGGGAGTAACGGAAGCAGGCCCACCTTCAACCGGCCTGCTCAAGGGAGCAATAGGGATCGGCGCTTTACTGGCTGATGGTATCGGTGATACGGTTCGTGTATCTTTAACGGCTTCACCGCTTGAGGAAATAAAGGCAGCTAAAAAAATACTCCAGGCTCTCGGCATAAGAATATTTACACCCGATCTGATATCATGTCCGACCTGCGGGCGCTGTGAAATTGACCTGGTTCCGCTGGTCAATCAAGTAGAAAAATTACTGGAAAACTATAAAGAGCCACTTAAGGTGGCAGTGATGGGATGTGCCGTTAACGGGCCTGGTGAAGCAAAAGATGCAGACGTAGGGATATCAGCAGGGAAGAAAAAAGGAATTCTTTTCAAGCAAGGCAAGGTGGTCAAGACTGTCGAGCAAGATAAATTGCTTGAAGCATTACAAAACGAATTGAACAGCTATAGATAAAGAAATTATTGCTGCCCAGCCTGTTTAAGAAAACTGAAACGAGCATAAAGTGCAGACCTGGAACTACCGTTTTAGAAAAGCCTGAAGCGAATGTTAAGCGAGTGCAGTTTGCTTAAACAGGCTGAGAGACCGCCATTTTTAAGGCAAAAGCAGTGAGAGTTATAATATGAATATACTTCTATAGTTGTGGTAGAGTGAGACAGGGGAGGAAGATTATGAAAATAGCGGCTATAATACCGGCCTATAATGAAGAAAAAACGATTAGCAGTGTTTTAAAAGCACTTCAGGAGTCAAACCTGGTTGATCAGATTATTGTAGTAAGTGATGGGTCTGAGGATAGAACGGTTGAAGCCGCTTCTGCTTTTAACCAGGTCCTGGTGGTAGACCTGCTTGAAAACAGGGGCAAGGGCGGAGCTGTCGTTGCCGGTCTGAAACGTTCCACGGCGGAAGTTATTCTTATCCTTGATGCTGATTTGATAGGTTTGACGGAAAAGCATATTGAAGAGCTCCTTAAACCGGTCTTAAACGGGGAGACGTTAATGTCGATCGGTATTTTCCAAAAAGGCCGGGCTGCAACTGATATGGCGCAGAAAATGGCGCCATTTTTATCAGGACAGCGCGCATTAAAAAGAGAACTATTGGAAAATACATCCGATCTGGACCTGTCACGCTTCGGGATAGAGGTAGCATTACACAAGTATATTGATGAAAACAATATTGAAGCGGTAGAGGTCCAGCTGCCCGACCTTTCACATGTTATGAAAGAAGAAAAGCTTGGCTTATGGAAAGGTATCCTGGCAAGGTCAAAAATGTACTGGGAAATTTTCAAATATGTGTTAAGGATTGATACCGGAGCGAAATAACAAGCAGCCCGGAATCCTTGCGCTTTGCGCATTTTTATGATAAATTATATTGGGTAAAGTTGTAGTGGTTTATTGACGAAGGGTGGGGCATTCCCACTCTTTCATGTTAAAGGAGCAAATGTTTTGAGCAGGGAAGAGGTCCGCGATAATTTAATTGCTTTAATCGAGCCTTTTCTTGAGGAAATGGGTTTTGAACTGGTCCGTCTTGATTATGCTGCAGGCAAACACGGACGGCTGCAGCTTTTTATTGATACAGAAGGCGGAGTTACTATAGATCATTGTGAAGAAGTAAGCCGAGCTCTCTCCGATTTTCTTGATATTCACGATCCCATCCCAAACGCCTATACACTTGAAGTTTCTTCGCCGGGGCTGGAAAGACCGCTGACAAAAAAAGAACATTTTCAGCGATTCCAGGGTGAGAAAGTGAAAGTTAAAACTTGCGAAGCAATAGAAGGCAGCAGGAAGTTTAGCGGAGTTCTACAGAGAGCCGGCAATGATAATATTGAAATACTCGGGGATGATGGAAACACTGTAGTAATAACATATAATAATATTGATCGGGCAAATCTCTGGTATCCAGACCCGGGCAAAGCTTAAGTTTAGGTATCTGAAGATTTTCGGAAAGGAGGTAGGAATTAAAGTGAACAAAGATTTATTTGCAGCAATAGAATCGCTGGAAAAGGAGAAAGGGATTAGTAAAGAAGTTCTATTTGAGGCGCTGGAAGTAGCTCTCGTTTCAGCCTATAAAAGAAACTTTCAATCAGCTCCTGCGGTAAATGTAACCCTCGATCGTGAAACAGGCGAGATCAAGGTTTTTTCAGAGCTGAAAGTTGTGGAAGAAGTTGAATCAGACGAGACTGAAGTAAGCCTGTATGAAGCAAGGGTTTACGATCCTCACTGCCAGGTGGGCGATACAGTAGAAATGGAGGTAACGCCGAAAGAGTTTGGCCGAATTGCCGCACAGACGGCAAAGCAGGTTGTAATTCAGAGAATTCGTGAAGCTGAACGTGAATTGATTTACGAAAACTTTGTTGATAGAACCGAGGAGGTCATAACCGGCCTGGTCCGGCGTTTTGAACAGCGAAATGTTATTGTAGACCTTGGCAGAACTGAAGCTGTTCTTCCCGTGGAAGAACAAATTCCGCATGAAAGGTACAGGCAGGGTGAAAGAGTAAAGGCATTTATACTTGATGTCAAGAAAACGACAAAGGGACCACAGATAATTGTCAGCAGGACTCATACCGGCTTTCTGAAAAGACTGTTTGAGATGGAAGTCCCAGAAATTTATGAAGGGATCGTTGAAGTAAAAGCGGCAGCAAGGGAGGCAGGGCATCGTTCCAAGCTTGCTGTAATATCGCATAACCAGGACATAGATCCGGTTGGTGCCTGTGTAGGGCCAAAAGGCAGCAGGGTTCAGGCTATCAGCAATGAGTTAAAGGGAGAAAAAATTGATATCATTAAGTGGAGTGAAGTAACGGAAGAGTATATTGGCAATGCTCTCAGCCCGGCCAAGGTATCTTCGGTTATGGTTAATTATGAAGAAAAATCCGCTTCAGTAGTAGTCCCCGATAATCAGCTGTCACTTGCCATCGGCAAGGAAGGGCAGAATGCTCGATTGGCTGCACGCATTACCGGCTGGAAAGTCGATATATCAAGTGAAACACAGTTTACAGAGAAAAGCCTTTCAGCTATAGGGCTTACCGGGGATGCTGAAGAAGTTCCGGACGATGAGGACAAAGAAAAGCCGGAAGCTCTTGCAGGTAATGAAGCAGAAACCGAACAGGCTGAAGAAAATGACGCAGCCGAAAGTGAAGAAAATAGCGTGGTTGAAACAGAAAATGAAGAAACAATGACTGAAAATGAGTCCACAGGTGAAGAAGAGCCTGAGGAGGAAATGAAACAGGATGATAAAGAAGCGTAAGATCCCCATGCGGGTATGTATCGGCTGCCTGCAGAAAATGACAAAAAAAGAGCTGATCCGGATAGTAAGAACTCCCGATGGAGAGGTTTCATTGGACAGTACCGGCAAAAAATCCGGCAGGGGAGCTTATATATGTAGAAAGCAGGAATGTTTCAAAAAAGCAATAAAAGGTAAACGGTTGGAAAAAAACCTGCACATGCCTGTAGATGAGGGTTTGTTAAATGATCTGGCTGTATTACTTGACAAAGATAAGGAAGTCAATGGTCCATGACAGGGAGGGCTTACCTTATGGAGGTGTTTTAGATGAGCAAGGTTAGAGTTTATGAGTTAGCTAAAGAACTGGGAATAGCCAGTAAAAAGCTCATTGAAGTTATGGAAAATATGGATATTAAAGTCAATAACCATATGAGTACATTGACTGATGATGAGGCTGAAAAAGTTATGTCAATCCTAACCGGGAAAACTGGTGACAGACAACCGGATAAAGAGGATGCTGAAGCAAAGAAAGACGGGGCCGTCAAAAAACCTGAGGAAAAAGCTGAAGCAAAAACTGAAGAAAAACCTGGGAAAAAAGCTGAAGCAAAGAAAGAGGATACAGGGGAAGAAAAGCCTGCTCCCAGCCGCAAAGCCAGGAAAGCGATCCAGGAAGAAAAAAGAGCTGCCGCCATTAAAGCGCAAAAGCCAAAAATAAGGCTGGAAGGACAGGTGACCGTTGCTGAGCTGGCCGGGCATTTTGATCTGCCTGCTACTCAGTTAATAAC
>SLBE01000136.1 GCA_007126465.1 Syntrophomonadaceae bacterium
AAATTGACTCTTTAAATCTATAGAGAATAAAAGGAAGTCTTATGCAAAAAAACAGTAAGCCGAAAATTGCTATAGACGGCCCTGCTGGTGCAGGAAAAAGCAGTGTCGCCCGTAAGGTAGCTGGAATGCTCGAACTGAAGTACCTTGATACAGGTGCAATGTACAGGGCAATAACTTTAAAGGTAATAATGAATAACCTGCAGCTTGATGACCTGGATCTTCTTAACGAGGTTTTAAATGAAACTGAAATTGACTTTGGTAATAATAACCAGGTTTTTCTGGATGGGAAAGATGTTTCTGATGCAATTCGTCAGGCAGACGTAAACAAGCTGGTATCACCGGTATCTGCAATTTCAGAAGTGCGCAAACACCTTGTAGCTATGCAGCAGGATATTGCTTCTGAATCTAACGGAATAATTATGGAAGGCAGGGATATTGCTTCCAGGGTTATGCCTGACGCCGACTTTAAATTTTACCTGGATGCCTCTATAGAAGAAAGAGCAAAGCGCAGATGCAAAGAACAGCTTGAAAAAGGGATTAACCTGGCGCTGGATGAAGTTGTAAGGGAAATAAAAAACCGTGATAACATTGACTCACAGCGGGAAGATTCTCCCTTAACAATAGTTGAGGATGCAATTGTTATAGATACAACCGGCCTGAGCTTCGAACAGGTTGTCGACAGGGTTGTTGGAACTGTCAATAATGAATTGCAGCAGGGGTAAAGCAGATGAGTGGGATATGGTATAATACTGCACGATTTGTTGCCTGGGTTTATTTGAAACTATTCTTCAAAATTAAGGTACAGGGCCTCGATAATATACCCAAACGGAAGCCATTTATACTTTGCTCCAACCATATAAACTGGATGGACCCTCTAACCATTGGAACTACATTGCCGGCATCTTATCGAATACATTTTATGGCCAAGCAGGAAATATTCAATAACTTTTTTACAGCTACGTTTTTTAGAAAAATCGGCGCATTTCCTGTAAAACGAGAGAATGCAGATTTGTTTGCGATAAAAACAGCTTACCAGCTTTTAAAAAACGGCCAGGTCCTCGGATTGTTTCCGGAAGGGTCACGCAGTAAAACCGGAAAACTGCAAAAAGCTTACCACGGGGCAGCCTTAATTGCAGTTCGCAGCGGTATGCCTATAGTCCCCATTGCCATTAGCGGCCCTTATCGTCTTTTTAAACCGGTTAATTTATACATAGGTAAACCATTTGTCCTTCCGCCCCTGGTGTATGATGATAAAGAAGACAAAAAGAAGCAGCTCATCGAAATGAGCGAAACTATAATGTTCAATATAAAAAAATTACTACCGGATGATAACAATAATCAATAGCCGGTAAAACTTGGAGTGAGTTACTTTGCCGGTAATTGTGGCAAAAAGAGCAGGGTTTTGTTCCGGCGTGAAAAAAGCCGTAAATACCCTGATAGATAAGGCAGATAATAGGGTCACCGGGGTTACCCTCGGACCGATCGTTCATAACGAGGAAGTAATTAAATACTTGAGAAATAGACAAATCGGTGTTATAAATGATATCGGTGATGCATGCGGATCTTTTATAGCAATTCGCACACACGGTATAAAACCTGATATATACCAGGAGTTAAATAATCTCGAAGATCCGGAAATAATAGACTTAACCTGCCCCAGGGTAAGAAAGATCCAGGATATTATTGCCAGGGCTAAAAAAGACGGACTCCAGGTTATTATTTACGGGGATTCCGGACACCCTGAAGTACAGGGCCTGCTTGGTTGGGCCGGCGATGATGCTGTTGTTATAGCTTCACCGGAAGAAGTCAAAAGCCTTCCTGATACCAAAAAACCGGTACTGGTTGCACAAACAACAGGCAGCGCTGAGTTATTTAAGAGAGTATCCGAGGTATTTTTAACCAAATACCCTGAAGGTATAGTGCATAATACCTTATGTTCTGAAACACGCTTGAGAGAGCAAGAAGCAGTTGAATTGGCTAAAAGGGTCGATGCACTGGTGGTGGTAGGCAGTAAAACCAGTGCCAATACAAATGCCCTTTACAATAGTTGCCGGCAGTTAAAGCCATCATGCCTGGTGACGAATGCGGAGGAGTTGGATTTTGCTTTTCTGTCGCAGTATCATGATATTGGAGTTACTGCAGGAGCATCAACTCCCCCATGGACGATAAAGGAGGTAGTGGAGAGTATGGAGAATGAAAACATGGAAGTGAACATCGAAGAAACTGAAAGTGAAGAAACAGAGGCTAAACAAGAAAAAGAAAAAGAAACAGTAGAAGAAAGCCAGGTTCAAAGCGAAGAACAGGAACAAGAGACCGAAGGTATGGAAGAAGCAATGAAGGAAGAACAGTTTAGTTTTGCCGGAGATGTCAAAGTAGCCCAGGTAGGCGAACAGGTTACCGGTAAGGTGGCCAGGGTTACAGATGAAGAAGTTTTTGTTGATATAGGAGCTAAAACTGAAGCAATCCTTCCTGCAAAAGAGGTCCATCTGGAAGAGGGACAGGCATTGGCTGATTTATTTGCCCCTGAAGAAGACCTTGAGGTTACAGTGCTTGATATTGATGAGCAGGATGGAACGGTAACAGTTTCCCATAAAAGATTGGCAAGGGATAAACGCCTTGAAGAGCTGGAAGAAGCTTTAGAAAATCAAACAGTTCTTGAGGGCAAAGTAAAGCAGACCGTATCCGCCGGCATTGTGATTGACCTCGGACGCGGCATTGAAGGATTTATGCCCGGCTCGCTTGTAGACACCAAATTTATACCTGATTTTAGCGAGTTTAAAGACCAGGTTTTAAACTTTAAGGTTTTGGAATATGACCGGGATAAGGGTAAATTAATATTAACCCGCAGAAAAATCATGGAAGAAGAGGCTTCAAAAGAGAAAGAAAAAACATTGAGCGCACTTGAAGTCGGTTCAAATATAACCGGTACAGTAAAACGGCTGACTGATTTTGGGGCTTTTGTTGATGTTGGCGGCATAGACGGGTTGGTTCATATTTCTGAGCTTTCATGGGAAAGGATTAATCATCCCAAGGAAGTGTTGAAGGTTGGAGATCAAATAGAAGTTAAAGTGCTTGAAGTAATACCCGAAAAAGAGAGAATAAGCCTCAGTATCAGGAAAACACAGCCTGACCCATGGACAAAAGCAGTCGAAGATCTCGAAAGCGATCAACTGCTCACCGGTAAAGTTACCCGCCTGGTAAATTTCGGAGCATTTATTGAAATCAAGCCCGGTGTTGAAGGACTTGCCCACATATCGCAGCTTGCCGATTATCATGTTAAGCATCCTTCCGAGGTTTTAAGTGAAGGTGAAGAAGTTGAAGTTAAAGTTTTAGAGGTAAAGCCTAAAGCTAAAAGAATAAGCCTCAGCATTAAAGATGCCGGAGGCGTCACAGTAGAACAGGGTGCATCTGAAAGTGATGATGCTGAAAACGGTAATGTAACCCTGGGAGATGTTTTCGGAGATCTTTTTGATAGTGATTCATTTAAAGAAGGCACAGATCAAGAAGCCGACACTGACAGTGAATCAGATCCGGAAGGTGGACAGGCATAAATGTCCAGGGCTCATCGCAAAAATGAGCATATCTATCATAGCCTGAAAAAAAGAATGTCCAGGGCAGACTTTAAAGATATCAGTTTTATTCACAACTGCCTTCCCAACATGG
Organism: Syntrophomonadaceae bacterium; assembly: GCA_007126465.1. Classification (GTDB taxonomy): domain Bacteria; phylum Bacillota; class Dethiobacteria; order DTU022; family DTU022; genus T3SED10-7. The sequence continues at coordinate 3,664 of SLBE01000136.1, forward strand.
CTTTTAATCAGGTCAGCTTAAAAACGGAATACATGGGGCGAACTTACCGTTCGCCTCTTTTTATTAATGCAATTACCGGTGGCAGTCAAATGGCTTACAGGATTAATTCAGCACTGGCAGATGTAGCCAGGGTCTGTAATATGCCAATGGCTGTCGGCTCACAGATGGCTGCTTTTGAAGACAGCAGCTGCACAGACAGTTTTACCATTGCGCGTAAAAATAATCCCGGGGGAGAGGTCTGGGCTAATTTAGGCACATACGCAAGCCCCGAAATGGCTTCGAAGGCTGTAAAAATGTTAAATGCGGATGCCCTGCAGATTCATATAAATGTACCACAGGAACTGGTTATGAAGGGCGGCGATCGTGATTTTAGAGATATGTCCAACCGGATTAAAAAGGTTGTAAACAATATTGAAGTTCCTGTTATCGCCAAGGAAGTAGGATTCGGGGTTGCACGAGAACAGGCGGAAGCATTACTTAAAGCAGGGGTTAGTGCTATTGATGTAGGCGGCAGGGGCGGAACAAATTTTATAGCAATTGAAGGCAGCCGCTCAGGCAGATACATACCGGAAAGCCTTTTGGAGTGGGGAATACCAACTGCAATCAGCCTGATTGAGACAGTTGAGACAATAAAAGGCAGGATAGATATATTTGCTTCCGGTGGCATGAATAATGCACTGGATATCGCCAGGGCTCTTTCACTTGGCGCAAAAGCAGTAGGCCTGGCGGCTATGCCGTTGAACACCCTGGTAAAATATGGGCGCAGGACTTTAATTAAAAAAATCTATGACCTTGAAAATGAGCTTAAACTAATTATGATGATGACCGGTTCCAGCAGTATTGCAGGTTTACAAAAAGCGCCCCTGGTTATAACCGGTTTTACATCTGAGTGGCTTGAAAGGCGCGGCATTAATTCCGATAATTATGCCAGGCGATCATTAGTTTAATCTATACTGAGGAGATTAAAATGAAAAAAGCGGACGGCCCTACAATTAATAAAGTATCAGCAGGATCGCCCGCTTCGAAAGCAGGGCTGCGGGCGGGCTGGAAACTGATTCGGATCGACAACCAGCCGGTAGGCGATATCATTGATTACAAGATAATGGAGTCAGATCATGAACTGCAATTACTTGTACTCACCGACAGGGGTATTATACGCAGGGTTAAAATAAATAAACCTGTCAATGAGCCCCTGGGTCTTAGTTTTAACCCACCTACAATTACTAAAATGCAGCACTGCGGAAATCAGTGCATCTTCTGCTTTGTTGACCAAAACCCACCTGGAATGCGCGCATCGCTTTATGTAAAAGACGATGACTACAGGTTGTCTTTTCTATACGGTAACTTTATTACCCTAAATCGGTTGAGCGAAAAAGAACTGCAGCGCATAATCAATTTAAGACTGAGTCCCCTGTATGTATCTGTTCATACAACAAACCCGCGGCTGCGTGCAGAAATGTTTGGTACGGAACGTGCCGTTAAAGGCCTTGAATATCTGAGAAAACTGGTCGATGCGGGGATTAATATTCATTCCCAGGTAGTGCTGTGCCCTGGTTATAATGACGGCAGGGAACTCGCTGCAACTGTTGAAGATTTAGCCAAGATGGGGCCTGCCATAAAAAGCCTGGCTGTAGTGCCGCTCGGTTTGACAGGCCACAGAAAAGGGTTAAAGCCTCTACGGAAATATTCTGAGCCTGAAGCCGAAGATATTATAGACAAAATTGAATGTTTTCAGGAGAAGTTTTTAAAGCAAAGGGGAACTCGATTTGTTTTCTCCTCCGATGAGTTCTATAATCTTGCTTCAAGGCCTTTGCCGCCTGATGATTCTTATGAAAATTATCCACAACTCGAAAACGGTGTCGGTCTGTCCAGGCAGTTTTTAAATGAACTTCACGCCCTCGGGGAAAAATTACCGTTTTTGCCTGGTAAGTTTCAAAATCTTACAATTGCTGCAGCTCCTGCAGCAGAAAAGTTATTGGAAGAACTGGTAGAATATTTTACCAGGGTTACCGGTGTCGATATAAACCTGCAGATTGTCGATAATAAATATTTTGGTGAAGAAGTTACTGTATCGGGCCTTTTGACGGGCAGCGATTTATTAAGAGCTTTAAAAGGGAAACCCCTGGGTGATGTTGTATTTATTACTAAATCGATGCTGAAAGACAGGGATAACATCTTTTTAGATGATATGACTATAAATTATGTAGAAAATGAACTGCAGGTTTCCCTGGTTGCAGTTGATGGACCGAAAGATTTTTTTAGTGAACTATTGAAAGAGAGGCCGGAAAATTGACGAATAATATAGTTGCTATAGTTGGACGCCCCAATGTAGGGAAGTCTACTCTCTTTAACCGCCTGACTTCTGCCAGGACTGCCATTGAAGAAAAAGTGCCGGGAGTAACGAGGGACCGCCTCTATGGTATATCAGAATGGAGCGGTAGAAACCTGGTGATAATTGACACCGGTGGTATCACCTTTGGACCTGCAGATCAGCTCGCTGTCCAGGTCAGAAAGCAGGTAAACCTGGCAGTTGAAGAAGCAAAAGTGATTATATTTCTTTTGGATGGCAGAGAGGGTTTAACTGCACTGGATGAGGAAATTGCCGACATGTTGAGGCGCAGTGGCAAAATTGTTCTTCCGGTTATCAATAAAATTGACTTTCATGAAATGGACTCAGCGAAATATAATTTTTATGGCCTAGGCTTTGGTGAACCCATACCTGTATCTGCTTCACATGGAAGAGGTACGGGAGAACTTTTAGATAAAATTATACACCTGCTTCCTGAAGATGAAGCAGCTACTGTAGAAGATGATGAGGATATTGTAAAAGTTGCTGTTATAGGGCGGCCGAATGTAGGCAAATCTTCCTTAATTAATGCTATCTTGGGAGAAGAGCGGGTTGTCGTTAACCAGTTGCCAGGCACAACCAGGGATGCCGTCGATACAAATTTTATTTACGGGAATCAACCCTATCTCTTGATCGATACCGCCGGGATGCGCAGGAAAAGCAAGGTAAAAGAGTCTGTTGAGTATTACAGTGTTTTGCGTTCCCTGAAAGCAGTGCAGAGGGCAGATTTAGCCCTGCTTTTAATCGATGGTGAAAGCGGTATAACCGAGCAGGATCAGAGACTCGCCGGATATGTAGATCAGGCCGGCAGAGGCCTGGTTATAATAGTTAACAAGTGGGACCTCGTTAAAGGGCAGGAACATGCCCGCGAGGAATACCTGAACAATATCAGGAGACTCTTTAGTTTTGTTCCTTATGCTCAAATCTGTTTTGTTTCAGCCTTAACAGGTTGGCGCCTGGAAAGAATATTTCCGGCTATTATAAAAACCTGGCAGGAACAACATAAAAGAGTATCTACTTCACTGCTCAATGAACTGCTTGAAGATGCCATTGCCATTAACCCACCTTCAAGTGTTAAAGGCAAACGGGTAAAAATATTCTATGCAACTCAGCCAGAGGTAAAACCACCTACTTTTGTATTTTTTGCAAATGAACCCGAATTAATCCACTTTTCTTACCAGCGCTACCTGGAAAACCGTATACGGGAAGCTTTTGATTTCAGCGGAACTCCAATTATTGTTAAATTTAAAAAGAGACAGCGCAGGGGGGAGTGACAAGAGCATGGAAATTGCAGTCCTGATTCTGGCATACCTTTTGGGGTCTTTGCCTTTTGGTTATATCCTCAGCCATATTATTAGGAAAACTGATATCAGGAAACACGG
>SLBE01000036.1 GCA_007126465.1 Syntrophomonadaceae bacterium
CATGTTATTACTTTTTACAAATAAATTAACTCATAAAAGAATAGGATTGATGACAGGTGGGACAAAGCAATCAGTATCACACACTGCACAGCAAATTATCAAGCTATAAAGGCATGTATGAGCCTTCTTTCGAAAAAGATGCCTGCGGGCTTGGATTTTTAGTTAATATTGAAGGTGAAAAGTCATACAGTATAATTCGCCAGGGTGTCACAGTGTTAAAGAATCTTCTGCACCGTGGTGCTACCGGTGCCGACGATAAAACCGGCGATGGAGCCGGTCTGCAAATCCAGATTCCAGATCGTTTTTTTCGTAAAGTTTGTTCCGAGAATGGGTGGAAGCTTCCGGTAGAAGGAAGTTACGGAGTAGGCATGTTTTTCCTTCCCCGGGATAAGGAAGCCAGGACAGCCTGCTGTCAAAAAGCTGACCAGGTTACTACCCGGGTAGGATTAAAGGTAATCGGTTGGCGTGATATCCCCGTAAATCCCGATATTCTAGGCGGTATTGCCCTGCAGGAAATGCCTTATATCCGGCAGTGCATAATTGACGGTAGGGGTTATAAAGATGAAGAGCTTGAAAGAAAGCTATACATAGTCCGTAAACAGGTAGAGCAGGAAACCGAACAGCTTTATCAAGAAGGAGACATTTTTTATATTCCCAGCTTGTCCTGCAGAACCATTGTTTATAAAGGGCTCTTAATGCCCGATCAGGTTGAAAGATTTTACCCGGACCTGGTTGATGAAACCGTGGAGAGTTCCTTTGTTATAGTTCACCAGCGTTACAGTACCAACACATTTCCTTCCTGGCCCCTGGCCCAGCCCTTTCGCTATCTCTGCCATAACGGTGAAATTAATACTCTCCGTGGCAACCGCAACTGGATGGCTGCCCGTGAAAAAAACCTTGAATCGGAGCTTTTCGGTCCTGATATCAAAAAAATACTACCTGTACTTGAAGAAGGTGCCAGTGATTCAGCTAATCTCGATAATGCCCTGGAACTTATCTATAATGGCGGGCGTTCAATAGACCATGCCATGGCCATGCTTATCCCCCAGGCCTGGGGTGACAAATATCCAATCGGACCGGATTTAAGAGGTTTTTTCGAATACCATGCCGGAATCATGGAACCCTGGGATGGCCCCGCCGCCGTGGTATATACTGATGGCCGCCGGGTAGGGGCGCTGCTTGATCGCAACGGGCTTCGCCCGGCCAGGTACGCAGTAACTAAGTCCGGGTTCATGGTTTTTGCTTCAGAAGCCGGCGTTATTGATCTTTCTGCCGAGGAAATTATAGAAAAGGGAGCCCTGCGTCCGGGTGAGATGCTCCTGGTCGATCTCGATAAAAAACGGTTGCTAAAAGATACAGAACTTAAAATGCGTCTGGCTCGCCGCCGTCCCTATCGCCGCTGGACCCAGGAAAACCAGATCACCATCCATGGATTTTTTAATGCCATGGCTCCTTTAAAAGTAGATGAAGAAACACTTTTTGAAAACCAAAAGCTATTTGGCTATACAAGAGAAGATCTCAACCTGCTATTAAAGCCGATGGCGGTAGATAGCGCTGAACCCGTAGGTTCAATGGGAGCGGACCAGCCCCTGGCAGTATTATCTGAAAAACCACAGCTTCTGTTCTGGTATTTTAAGCAGCATTTTGCACAGGTAACCAACCCGGCTATTGATCCACACCGGGAAGAGCTGGTCATGTCCCTGATGACCTTTATTGGCTGTGCAGATAACCTGTTAACGGAATCACCGCGCCATGCGCACCTGGTTAAGCTAAGCCATCCGATTCTTTCTAATGAAGATTTAACCAGGTTATGCAGCCTTGATGAAAAAGGGTTCAGAAGTGCCAGGCTAAAAATGCAGTTTCCTGCCGGTGGTGATGGCAGTGTCCTGGCTGAGGCGCTGGATCAGCTTTGTGCTTTGGCCCGGGAACAGGTTGAAACCGGACACGGTTTGCTGGTTTTATCAGATCGCAACCTTGACCCAGGCATGGCACCGATTCCATCCCTGCTGGCTGTTGCCGCAGTTAACCGCCATTTAGTCAGTCACAGGCTGCGCACAGGAATTGGCATTTTAGTGGAAAGCGCCGAGGCGCGTGAAGTGATGCATATGGCTCTCCTGCTGGGTTACGGAGCTTCAGCAGTTAATCCTTACCTGGCTTTTGAAACTGTGGCCAGTATGGCTGAAAATGGCCGGTTGGGCAAAATGATTTCACCGCAAAAGGCCATGGAAAACTATGTTAAAGCACTCTGTAAAGGTATATTGAAAATCATGTCAAAAATCGGGATATCCACCCTGCGCAGTTATCGCAGCGGACAGGTATTCGAAGCTGTCGGCTTAGGTGATGAGCTGATTAACCGCTATTTTGAAGGGACCAGCTCCCGTATCCAGGGTCTTGGCCTTGACGAAATAGCCGAAGAAGTGAATTTGCGCTACCGCCAGTCTCTCCCGGAGTCATTTCAGTCCGACAATTCCAGGTTGCTGCCCTCGGGAGGCCATTATGCTTACCGCCGGGATGGAGAAAGACACCTCTGGACTCCCCAGGCGATCAGCCTCCTGCAGCATGCAGTGCAGAGCAATAACTATGAGCAGTACCGCCAGTACGCGGAACTGATCAACAACCAGTCAGAAAAACAGTCAACCCTGCGTGGGTTATTAAAGTTCAAGGATAGTCAGGCTATCCCCCTTGAAGAAGTAGAGCCTGCCGCTGAAATAGTAAAAAGATTTGTTACAGGAGCCATGTCCATGGGCTCGATCAGTCCCGAAGTTCATGAAACATTGGCTATAGCTATGAACAGGCTCGGCGGAAAAAGCAATTCCGGCGAAGGCGGGGAGGATCCTGAAAGGTACAAACCCTTACCCGGCGGTGATACCCGCATTAGCGCCATTAAACAGGTGGCCAGCGGGCGCTTTGGAGTAACTGCTGAATATCTGGCCAATGCCCGCGAACTGCAGATTAAAATTGCCCAGGGTGCCAAACCGGGAGAAGGGGGGCAGCTGCCGGGGCACAAGGTAAACGAGATGATTGCCCGGGTCCGCCATTCAACACCCGGGGTAACTTTGATTTCTCCGCCTCCACACCATGACATTTATTCAATTGAAGATATTGCCCAGCTGATTTATGATTTAAAAAATGCCAACCCGGATAGCAGGATTTCCGTAAAGCTGGTTTCTGAAGTCGGGGTGGGCACCGTCGCCGCCGGGGTAGCCAAGGGTCATGCCGAAATGATATTGATCAGCGGATATGACGGAGGAACCGGCGCTGCGCCGCTTTCCTCCATCAAACATGCCGGCGTCCCCTGGGAATTAGGCTTGCCCGAGGCTCATCATACCCTGATCACAAACGGCCTGCGCAGCAGGGTCAGGCTGCAGGTAGACGGCAGCCTGAAGACCGGCAGGGATGTTGCCATTGGAGCCATGCTCGGTGCGGAAGAATTCGGTTTTGCCACAGCCGCCCTGGTGGCCTGCGGCTGCGTGATGATGAGAGACTGCCATACCAATAAATGTCCCGTCGGCGTGGCTACCCAGGATCCTGAACTACGCCGCTATTTTAAAGGGAAGCCGGAGCATGTAGAAACCATGATGCTCTATATTGCTGAGGAGCTAAGGGAAATTATGGGCTCTCTCGGGATAAGGACTGTAGATCAACTGGTCGGTCGCTCCGACTTACTGGAACAGGACAGCTCTATAAAGTTTTGGAAGTCCGGCAAAGTAGACTTGAGCAGGGTTTTATATAAGCCAGAAGCTTCTGAAAAAGAAACTCACTGCACCAGGGGGCAGGATCATCAGCTGGAAAAAGCCCTTGATTTTGAGCTGCTGACCCGGGTGGAGCAGGCCCTGGAGACAGGTGAACCTGTTACGGTCAATTCTGAAATCATGAACAGTAACCGGACGGTAGGAACAATTATTTCAAACAGGATTGCCAAAAAGTATGGAAATACAGGACTTCCTGATGACACCATTACCCTTAATTTTAAAGGGTCTGCCGGACAGAGTTTTGCGGCCTTCGCTGCTAAGGGTATGACCATGACCCTCGAAGGCGAAGCAAACGACTATATCGGCAAGGGTCTTTCAGGAGCCAGGATCATCCTTAAACCTTTTAGTGGAATTAACTATAACCCGGCTGAAAATATCATCGGTGGTAACGTTATCCTCTATGGCGCCACAGACGGTGAACTTTATGTCAACGGCAGGGTAGGGGAACGCTTTGCGATCAGGAACAGCGGCGCCCGTGCCGTTGTTGAAGGTGTGGGTGATCACGGCTGCGAGTATATGACAGGCGGCCGGGTTGTCATTCTTGGTCCGACAGGTGTAAATTTCGGGGCCGGTATGAGCGGCGGAATCGCCTATGTTTATGACCTGCAGGGTGTTCTTGATTTAAACAGCAACCTGGAGATGATTGACCTTGAAGCGGTTGTAGAACCGGATGATGTTAATGAACTTCGCGATCTAATTGAAAAACACCTGAATTATACGGGCAGTGAAAGGGCCCGCTATATAATTGACAACTGGCGGGATTGCCTGCCATATTTCATTAAAGTATTCCCCATGGAATACCGCAGGGTCCTGGGTAAAATGAGCAGGGAAGATGAAGCAGTTGAAAGAGCACTGCCCCAGGATAACTAATAACTAACGGGAGACGACTGGCAATGACTGCTGAACATAAAGAAAAGAAAGACAGAAAAGAGCCAGGGTATCGTGATATTAACGAACGTCTTGGCGATTACGATGAAGTTGAAAGAATACTGGAACCGGACGAGGTAATAGAACAGGCCGAGCGCTGCATGTCATGCGGCACGCCTTTCTGCCACGGCTATGCCTGTCCATTAGCAAATATAATACCGGAAACCAATGAATTAATTATGGAGGACCGCTGGGAAGAAGCCCTTGAGCTGATGCTCTCCACGCATCCTTTTCCTGAGTTTACGGCCAGGATTTGCCCTGCCCTCTGTGAAGGTTCCTGCGTAAAAGGGATCAATGAGCAGCCTGTTGCAATTCGCCAAATAGAGAAAATGATCGTGGAAAAAGGTTTTTTTGAGGGATGGGTTAAACCCCGTCCCCCTGAAAAAAGACGTCCTGAAAGTGTCGCTGTAATTGGCTCGGGGCCGGCCGGCCTGGCCGCGGCCGACAGGTTAAACAAGCTTGGTTTTAAAGTTACTGTTTACGAAAAGGATTTAAACCCCGGCGGTCTGCTGCTTTACGGCATTCCTAACTTTAAGCTGGACAAGGGTATCGTTAAGCGGCGCCTGGATTTGATGAGTGCTGAAGGGATAGTATTTGAACCTGGAGTTAACGTGGGCATCGATATTTCATATAATTACCTGAAGAGGCGTTTTTCGGCTGTGCTGTTGACCGGTGGTACTCAGCTGCCCCGCGATCTCGATATACCGGGGCGTGACTTAGATGGTATTATTTTCGCCATGCAGTTTTTAAAGGCACAAAACAAAAGGATTGTTGGTGAGCCGCTAACTCCTGAAGAAAATATTACAGTTAGGGATAAAAAAGTAGTAATAATCGGCGGTGGCGATACAGGTTCTGACTGTCTCGGTACAGCCCTGCGCCAGGGAGCCGAAGAGGTTTACCAGCTTGAAATACTGCCAAGGCTACCCGAAGAACGTCCCGAAGGCAACCCCTGGCCGCTCTGGCCTAAAATTGACAGGCAATCCAGCAGTCATCTTGAAGGCGGCATAAGACGCTGGTCTGTGACCACGAAAAAATTTGTAGGTGACGATCAGGGTAGGTTAAAAAGCCTGCAATGCTGTGAAGTGGAGTGGGTTGACAAAGACGGCAGAATGATGCCTGTTGAGAAAGAAAGCACCGATTTTACTATTGAGGCCGATCTGGCCATCCTGGCTATGGGTTTTCTCGGGCCCGGCCCCGATCCGCTGGCTGATCAACTGGGCCTGGAAAGGGATCAAAGCAGCAACCTGTTCGTTGATGATAATTATATGACCAGCAGTCCCGGGATATTTTCTGCCGGCGATATGGCTCGCGGCCAGTCCCTGGTCGTCCGGGCGATGGCTGACGGCAAGTCTGCCGCTGATCATATAAAAGAATATATTGATAAAATGTAATCTGGAAAGGTAGTGCACCGTGGATTTTGATCAAATCAGGGCATTTATTAACGTGGCCTCGTTAAAAAGCTTCTCTGCAGCCGCGGAAAAACTCTTTGTTAGCCAGCCTTCTATCAGTGTCCGCATTAAAGCGCTCGAGGAGGAGCTTGGAGTTATCCTGCTTGATCGTTCAAAAGCCCGCGAGCCTGTTTTGACAGAAGCAGGCCGTTTATTTCTTGATTATGCCCAATCAATTATTAACCTGGAAGATGAATGCCGGGAAAGACTATCCGGACAGCTGGAGAAATTTGGTGGCCTGGTTCATGTCGGAGCCAGTACTGTGCCGGGTACATATCTGCTGCCTTTTATACTTGCCGATTTCAAGAAAGAAGAAACTTTGATCGATTATAATATAGACATTTTAGACACAAGTGCCGTTATCGAGGGAGTACTTAACTACAGCTATGAGATCGGTTTTGTCGGTTTAATCGACCAGGATGAAAGGCTGAAATTTAAAGCACTAATTGATGATGAACTGGTTCTTTGTACGGCTAAAGGCTTATTCATAAAAGATCAGAAGGAAAATGGCGTCCTGCTTGAAGACTTCTATAACCAGCACCTCCTGGTTCGTGAAAAAGGGTCAGCTACCAGGCAGCTGCTCGAACGCAAGCTAAACGAAAAGGGGCGTGACTTTACATCTTTTAAAGGAACAACCTACTTTAACAGTCTGGAAGGCATTAAACAGGCCGTCAGGGCGGGGTTGGGACTAGCTATTGTTTCAAGGCTATCTGTAGAAGATATGGAAACTTCAGGCCATGTGGACACATACAGGATTATTGATCTTGATATGACCCGAACCCTGTATATGGTTTGCCACCAGAACCGCATTTTAAATGCTGCAGCCAGGCGGTTGCATGATTTTATAGCAGGTCGTTATCATCATTAAAAATAACCTGATAGTTAAAGGTACTGCTTGAAAAACATGTTATAATATTCAAAGCAGGTCGCAGACACCCTGCTTAATAAAAAACAAGGAATGATAAAAGAATATGCATAAAAGCCGGTCTTATAATTACTGGACCCGGGCGGCTATGATTGGAGCAATTTATGTTGTCCTGACGATCATTTTTGCCCCGATCAGCTACGGTATGGTCCAGGTGCGAATTTCTGAAGCGTTGATGGTCTTACCATTTTTTACCCCGGCAGCTATACCGGGCCTTTTTATTGGCTGTTTAATCGCTAACATCTTTGGCGGACTGGGAATGCCCGACATAGTGTTCGGCAGCCTGGCAACCCTGTTGTCGGCTTACCTGGTATCAAAAATCGACAATAAATACCTGGTACCTCTGCCGCCAATACTAATTAATGCTGTTGTCATAGGTTTTGTGCTGCATTATGTGCTGGCCCTGCCTCTTATAATGACTATGTTATGGGTTGGTCTTGGCCAGGTTATAGCCTGTTACGGCTTAGGTTTACCGCTGCTGTTATTTCTGGAAAAACGGCGGCATATCTTTAAATAAATAATTGATATCACTTGCAAAAAGGAGGGATGCCAATGGCAGGACATTCAAAATGGGCCAATACAAAACATCGTAAAGCTCGGGCAGATGCAGCCAAGGGGAAAATATTTACCAAGATCGCTCGCGAGATTAGCGTGGCAGCCAAGGAAGGCGGAGATGATATTGATGCTAATTTCCGCTTAAGACTGGCTGTCCAAAAAGCTAAAGATAATAACATGCCCAATGATAACATTAATCGCGCCATACAAAAAGGAGTTGGCGGTCAGGACGGAGAGAGTTATGAACAGGCTGTTTTTGAAGGTTATGCAGCCGGTGGGGTGGCCATACTGATTGAAGTAATGACTGATAACCACAACCGGACCGTGGCAGAAATACGGCACCTCTTTTCCCGTCAAAACGGCAGCCTTGGCGAATCAGGCTGTGTTGCCTGGATGTTTAACCGGAAAGGCTTAATCAGGATCAATCAAAAAGATGCAGACCTCGACGAAGATGATCTGATGATGGCTGCACTTGAAGCAGGAGCTGAAGATGCAGATCTGGACGACAGCGGCACTTTCAATATCATCACAGAAATTGATCAATTGCAAACAGTCAAAGATCAAATCCAGGCACAGGGCATCACGGTAGATTCCTATGAAGTAACCATGCTGCCCAACAATACTTTGAATATCAGTGATGCAGAAACAGCAGGAAAAATTATTAAGCTGATGGAAGCGCTCGACGATCACGACGATGTTCAGAATGTTTATGCTAATTTCGATATACCTGAAGAATTAATGGCCGAAACACAGTAAAAAAGAGCTTGGAAGGCGCAGGTGATCTGATGCGCATATTAGGTATCGACCCGGGTGTGGCAATAACCGGATACGCCGTTATCGAAGAAAATAATGGCGTATTTAAATGTTTGCAGTCAGGCTGTATCAGGACAGACAAAGATTTGCAGCCCGCACTACGCCTGAAAGCTATCCACGATCAGGTAATAGATTTACTTGAAGAATACAGGCCGCAGGCCCTCGCTGTTGAAAAGATATTTTTCAGCAAGAATGTCCGTACTGCATTTCAGGTAGGAGAAGCGCGCGGGGTAATTATGGTAGTTGCAGCTAATAATAATGTCAACATATTTGAATATACGCCGCTCCAGGTCAAGCAGGCCGTGGCCGGTTACGGCAAGGCTGAGAAACAGCAGGTTCAGAAAATGGTCCAGATGTTGCTCAGGCTGAAACGGGAACCCGCAGTTGATGACGAGGCTGACGCAATGGCCGTCGCACTCTGTTACCTGCAAAATCGACGCTGGGATGAAGCGGTCAAGGGAGGCCGACCTTAATTGATAGAATATCTGACAGGCCGCCTGGTTGCGGCTAATCCCGGTAAAGCCGTTATAGAGGTTGGCGGTGTCGGCATTTCCCTGGATATGCCGCCGGCAGAAACGGACCTGCCTGCTTTGATCGGGCAGGAAGTCACGATATTTACCCGTTTGCTGGTTAAAGAAGAACAAATGTACCTGTATGGTTTTAGAACTGCTGAAGAACGCAAGCTGTTTAACCTCGTAATTGGGGTCAGCGGTTTCGGGCCCAGGCTGGCTTTATCACTGCTCGGCCTGTTTACAGTTCCACAGCTTTATGTTGCCGTTTTGGAGGAAAATATTGCCCAGTTAAAAAGGGCTCACGGGGTGGGGCAGAAAGCCGCGCAGCGCCTGGTCCTGGAGTTAAAAGAAAAACTGCCCCAGGCGATAACCTCGGAAGACCTGGCCGGTCAACCACCTGGTTCGGGCGGCTCATCGGTTTTCGATGATTTGACTGAAGCCCTGATTTCTCTCGGCTACTCCGGTGGAGAGGCAGCAGCGGCAGTAAGCAAAGTTGTAGAGCAAAACGAAAAGGCAAGCCGCGAAGAACTTTTGAAGCTGGCCCTGAAAAGCATGGCCCAAAGTTAAACTGACTTTTAAGATGTGAAAGTTTATAGCATTGAAAGGAGAGCCGGATGGAAGAAGAAAGAATTGTTTCGGCTGAACGCCATTCAGAAGACGATCCCCAGCTGGAAGTTGGCTTAAGGCCGCGGACGTTAAATGAATATGTCGGCCAGGAAAAAATCAAAGAAAAGCTTTCTATCTATATCCGGGCAGCCCTGGACCGTAACGAGTCACTGGATCATGTTCTGCTCTACGGGCCACCCGGCCTGGGTAAAACGACCCTGGCCCATATTATAGCCAATGAGCTGGGGGTTAGTGTCAGGGTGACAGCCGGTCCCGCTATAGAGAGGCCCGGCGACCTGGCCGCTATTCTAACCAACCTGGGACATGGCGATGTTCTATTTATTGATGAAATACACCGCCTGAACCGCACCGTGGAAGAAATTCTTTACCCGGCCATGGAAGATAACGCCCTCGACATCATTATCGGCAAAGGCCCTGGAGCCCGTTCACTGCGCCTGGATTTGCCACCATTTACCCTGATCGGGGCAACAGTCAGGGCCGGGCTGTTAACTTCGCCATTACGTGATCGGTTTGGGGTCGTTGACCGGCTTGAATTCTATACTCCTGAAGAACTGGAGAAAATTATTACCCGGTCAGCAAACATCCTTAACGTAAAAGCAGAAAAAGATGGTGCTGCCGTCATAGCCTGCGCTTCACGGGGCACACCGAGGGTCGCTAATCGGCTTTTAAAGAGAGTTCGTGATTACGCCCAGGTGAAAGCCGACAATATAATCACCAGGTCTGTCGCAGAAGAAGCGCTGCAGATGCTGCAGCTTGATGAAAAAGGCCTGGATGAAATAGATCGCCGTCTGCTCATGGCTTTAATTGAAAAATTTGAAGGTGGTCCTGTCGGCCTTGACACGCTGGCTGCCTGTATAAGCGAAGAACCGGAAACCCTGGAAGATGTTTATGAGCCATATTTAATGCAGCTTGGTTTATTAAAAAGAACAGCCCGGGGGCGCATGGTGACAAATGAAGTATACAGTTACCTGAGACTTAAGCCGGGCAGCACCAGTGCACAGCAAAAATTGTGGGATTAACCTGGTAAATGTATCACCGGTATCCTGGAGCCAGGGGTCAATATATTTAATGAGCCTTTTTACAAAGGAAGGATTTCAAGATGCCTGATTTAGGTTCCTTTGGCAAACTATTGTTAATCGGCGGAGCACTGATAGCCGGGGTCGGCCTGCTTTTTCTCTTATTTAACAAATTGGGCCTTGGTCGCTTGCCCGGCGATATAATTATTCAAAGGGAAAATGTGACTTTCTACTTTCCCCTGGCAACAATGATCATTGTCAGCATTATTCTGACTCTGCTGTTAAACTTTCTTAGACGGTAATCCAGCAAAAAATATAATATGATATATAACAAGATATAAAGCAGAAGGAAGGTTACATATGAAATACAGCAAATTAAATGACTATGACTATCACCTGCCCGAAGAATTAATTGCCCAGAAACCCCTTGAAAACAGGGACCAGTCCCGGATGATGATTTTGAACAAAGAAAATGGTTCAATTACTCATTCAACTTTCAGCCGTTTCCCCGAATTGATGGAAGAAGGAGATCTGCTTGTTTTAAACAACACCAAGGTCATTCCTGCCCGCCTGGTTGGAAAGATTGAAGGTAAAACAGCTTCAGCAGAACTGCTGCTGATTCATAAACTGGTTACAGGGCACTGGCTGGCCATGGTCAAACCGGGCAAGAAGCTTAAACCCGGTACGAAAGTAATTTTTGAAAAGGGCGTGGAAGCAGAAATCATGGATGTGGCCAGGGAGGGTTTAAGGGTTGTCAGCTTTAACTGCCGGGAACCCCTGGAAAATATCCTGCCTGAAATAGGAAAAGTGCCGCTACCACCTTACATTGAAAACGAAATCGAAGATCCTGACTTATATCAAACGGTATACGCACAGGTAGAAGGCTCGGCGGCTGCTCCAACTGCGGGTTTCCACTTTACCGAAAAAATGCTTAACGTGCTGAGAAATAAAGGGGTAAGGATTGCTTACATAACCCTTCACATAGGGCCGGGGACTTTTCAACCGGTGAAAACGGAAGATATCCGTGACCATGTTATGCATTTTGAATACTACAGTATAGAAGCAAAAACAATCCGACTGCTAAAAATGGCCCACAATGAAGGGAAAAAAGTAATTCCTGTCGGCACTACGGTAACCAGGGTGCTGGAAACAGTAGCGGATGTTAAGGGTAAAATTGACAACGGCCAAAAAGGGTGGACAGGGCTTTACATCTACCCCGGCTATGAGTTTAAAGTTGTTGACGCAATGCTTACTAATTTTCACCTGCCCCAGTCAACCCTGCTGATGCTCGTTAGCGCTCTGGCCGGCTATGAAAACACCATGGCAGCCTATAAGGAAGCTGTTGAACAAAAATACCGTTTTTTTAGTTTCGGCGACTGTATGTTAATTATATAAAATGTCTCAGGCTCGTTGACAGTAAAGGCAGCTTAAGATAAGCTATAGGATGGATGAACAGGATGCCCCTGGAGTTTAAAATAACCCATAAATGTTCGTATACCGCTGCCCGGGCCGGTAAGCTTAAAACGGCCCATGCCACTGTGTCAACTCCGGCATTTATGCCGGTCGGCACCCAGGGCACGGTAAAAGCTATTACCACCGACGAACTTGCCGCAATGGGCACAGGGATAATCCTCAGTAATTGTTACCACCTGTTTTTACGTCCGGGGGTAGAATTGATTGCCCGGCATGGCGGACTGCACAAATTCATGAACTGGCCCGGTGCAATCTTGACCGACAGCGGTGGTTTCCAGGTTTTCAGCCTGGGTGGTCTGCGAAAATTAAATGATCAGGGTGTAGTTTTTACATCCCACATAGATGGATCAACGCATTTTTTGACCCCGGAAAGGGTCATGCGTTTGCAGAATATAATCGGTTCCGATATTGCCATGATCCTGGACCAGTGTCCGCCCTATCCGGCTGAGCGTGAAGAAGTTGAAGATGCCGTGCGCCGGACAACCCTGTGGGCGAAGCGGAGCAAAGAAGCGCACATTAATAGTGATCAGGCAGCGTTTGCCATTATTCAGGGCGGAGTATATGGAGATTTACGCGAGCGCTCGGCAAAAGAACTGGTCGAACTCAACTTTGACGGATACGCAATAGGCGGTCTGAGCGTTGGGGAACCGAAACATTTGATGTATGAAGTTCTTGATAGCACGGTTCCGGAGCTGCCGCAGGAAAAAGTGCATTACCTGATGGGAGTCGGCTCCCCTGATGCCCTGCTTGAAGGTGTCAGGTATGGTATAGATATATTTGACTGTGTCCTGCCGACCCGGATTGCCAGAAATGGCCGGGTAATGACTTCTGAAGGTTACCTGCCGGTCAGAAATAGCGCTTTTGCTTATGATTTGGAACCGCTAGATAAAGCTTGCTCATGCCCAGTCTGTAAAAACTACAGCAGGGCTTACATCAGGCACCTGATCAACGCCGGCGAAATCCTGGGGTTGAGGTTAACAACTTATCATAACCTGTACTACCTGGATCGGTTAATGAGGGAAATCAGGGAAGCCTTAAGCGAGGATCGTTTTGAAGAGTATTACCGGAAAGTGAGCCCGCAGCTTACAAAAATGTATGGAGGTGTAGTTTAGTGAATTTTGAAGCTCTTGGACCATTTGTACCGTTGATTTTACTGTTCGTAGTATTCTACTTTCTGCTGATTCGCCCTCAACAGCAACAGCAGAAAAAGCGCAAGGAAATGCTTAGCAATCTGAAAAAAGGTGACCGGGTGGTTACCATAGGTGGAATGTACGGTATTATTAAGGAAATCGATGATACAGCAATACAATTGCGCGTAGCCGACAACCTTAACCTTAAGTTTGCCCGGGCTTCTATCGACAGGGTTATTAACGACGAAGCAGAGTAATTGGAATGCAGCCGGATTTTAACGGCGCCATAAGTAGCAAGCTAAAAAAGCACTCCTGCCATGCGCCAGTAAGGTGTACCAAGGAGTGCTCTTTTATAATTAATGCCAGTAACATCGCGGTCTGGTTATTTGGTAATATCCCTCAGGCCTCGCTGAAGAAAGCCGGTGAAAGAGAAAGTGGATCTGGTCAGTTACGGTCTGGAAAGCAAAATAAAAGCAGAAGGCCCCCTGGCTCAGCGCATGAGGCCTTTAACTCTTGATCAATTTATCGGGCAGGAACAAATTCTATCCGAGGGTAAACCGCTGCGCACCCTTATCACCAGGGACAAACTGGCATCGCTTATATTTTACGGACCCCCCGGCACGGGAAAAACCAGCCTCGCTAAAATAATAGCCGATGCTACACAGGCTGAATTTGTTCAGCTCAATGCTATAGCCGCTGGAGTTAAAGATGCCCGCCATGTTATAGAGCGGGCCAGGGAAAACTGGTCGCTCAATGGCAAGCGAACAATTCTTTTTATTGATGAAATACATCGTTTTAATAAGGCCCAGCAAGATGTTCTCCTTTCTGCAGTAGAAGAAGGAACGATAATATTTATTGGCGCAACCACGGAAAATCCCTTTTTTTACCTGACCGGTCCGTTGTTGTCACGGACCAGGCTTTTTGTTTTCGAAGCGCTTGATAAAAAGGATATCATGGAGCTGCTGCAAGCAGCCATGAAAGATTCAGAGCGCGGTCTGGGCAAACTTGATCTGGAAATAGAAAGAGAAGCCTTTGAATTCCTGGCAGAAAAGGCTAACGGTGACGCAAGGGCGGCCCTTAATGCCCTGGAAACTGCTGTTTCAGTCGCTGATGGTAATGAAAGCGGGATTAAAGTGACGGTTGAAGATGCCGCCGAAGCTATGCAAAAAAGGCTCCTATCTTATGACCGTCAGGGCGACAATCATTATGATATGGCTTCCGCTTTAATCAAGTCGATCCGCGGATCTGATCCTGATGCCGCCCTTTACTGGATGGCCCGCATGCTCAAAGGCGGGGAAGATCCTACTTTTATCGCCAGGCGTCTGGTCATCAGTGCATCTGAAGATATCGGCAATGCCGATCCCCAGGCCTTAAACATTGCTATTAATGCCGCCCAGTCTGTTCAGATGATCGGTATGCCCGAGGGCAGGATACCGCTGGCCCAGGCTGCAGTTTACCTGGCAGTGGCTCCGAAAAGTAACGCTTCTTACCAGGCTATTAATAAGGCGATGCAAATTGTGGAAGATGAAGAGAATCGTCCGGTTCCAAAACATTTGAAAGACAGCAGCTACAAAGGCGCAAAGAGACTGGGTCATGGTGAAGGTTATCGCTACCCCCACGACTACCCGGGACACTTTGTAGAACAAAACTATCTGCCGGATAGCATCAAAGGGATAAAGTTTTATGAGCCGACAGAGCAGGGTAGGGAAAAACAGATCCGGGCTATTATGGAATCCAGGAAAAAAAATAAGTAGGCTGATAATTAAGATATGAAGGAACATTATGATGCAGGACAAATCTATCATGCTCCAATCAGCTCTAAACGGGTTTGTTTCAGTGTCCGGGGTTCCCGTTTCATAGCTACCCTGGCGCCGGCTGCAGACGAAAATACTGCCCGCAAGGTAATTGAAAAGGTCAGTACGGAATTTCCCGATGCCACCCATCATGCCTATGCCTACCGCATTGGCAGTGGTTCTGACACGATCGAACGTTCTTCAGATGCCCGTGAACCGGCCGGTACAGCCGGGCCACCCATGCTCCGGGTCTTGCAGGGCGGCAATGTTTCCGATGCTGTTATAATAGGGACTCGCTATTTTGGTGGAACAAAACTTGGTATCGGCGGCCTGACCAGGGCTTACCGGGACTGCGCCCGTAAAGCTCTTGAAACCGCAAAATTGACTACAAAAGAACCGCTTACAACTTACAAGCTTGAACTTGCGTACGAGGAACTGGGGGTTGTCAGCAGACTGGTTGAGTCACTGGAGGGAACTGTCCTCAACATAAATTACAGTGATTATGTCGAAATCAAGGTATCTATACCCAGCCGTGATAAAGAAACCTTTAAAAACGGGTTTGAATCCGCCTGCCGCGGCCATGGCAAACTGTCCGAGTTTTGACCCGGTTTTGTTGACACGGCTTCTTGAAAACAGATATAATTGCTTTAACTCAAAATGGAGGTAAAAGGATGCAGTCCAGCACAATTCGCCAGTACTTTCTAGATTATTTTAACTCAAAAGATCACCTGATCATGCCTAGCTTTTCGCTGATCCCACAGAGCGATCCTACCCTATTACTAATCGGTGCAGGAATGGCTCCTTTAAAACCATATTTCACCGGAGAAAAAAAGCCTCCCCACCCACGGGTGGCAACCTGCCAGAAATGTATCCGCACACCCGATATCGATCGGGTGGGCCATACGGGCCGGCACGCAACTTTCTTTGAAATGCTTGGCAATTTTTCTTTTGGCGACTACTTTAAAGAAGAAGCAATCGCCTGGGCCTGGGACCTGGTTTTAAACGGCTACAGGCTGCCGGAAGACCGGTTGTGGGTAAGTATATACTATGAAGATGAAGAAGCTTTTAAAATATGGAATGAAAATATCGGTATCCCCGCCGACCGTATCATCAGGTTAGGCAAAGAAGATAACTTCTGGGAAATCGGCCTCGGTCCCTGCGGTCCCTGTTCCGAAATCTACTACGATTTGGGAGAAGAAGTCGGTTGTGACAGCCCTGACTGTGCAGTCGGCTGTGATTGTGACCGCTACCTGGAAATATGGAACCTGGTTTTTACCCAGTTTAGCCGTGAAGCTAACGGCGAACTGGTTGAATTGAAACAGAAAAATATTGATACCGGGGCAGGCCTGGAGCGTTTAGCCATGGCCCTGCAGGGTGTTCATTCCATTTATGAAATAGACATGGTTAAGCCTCTGTACAACCACTTTTCAGCCCTGGCTGCTGCAGAACGCCGAGATCAGGAAATCCCGCTGCGCATCCTGACCGAGCATAGCAGGGGAACATCATTTATGATAGCCGATGGCGTTATCCCTTCAAACGAGGGCCGTGGCTATGTTTTGCGCCGTCTGCTGCGACGCGCAGTTCGTTACGGGCGCCTGCTTGGAATTGAAGGTAGTTTTATGACAGATGCGGCATCTATGGTGGTTGAAACTATGAGTTCCGCTTACCCGGAGCTGGAAGAACGTCATGAATATATTCGCCAGATCGTTCAGCTAGAAGAAAAAAAATTCCGGGAAACGCTGGCCCAGGGTATGGACATTCTGGATAGTTATGTAGAAAAGCTTAAAAACCAGGATGATAAAGTATTACCTGGTGAACTGGCCTTTAAGCTCTATGATACTTACGGATTTCCCCTTGATCTGACCGCGGAAATCCTTGAAGAGCAGGGCTTTGACATTGACCAGGCTGCCTTTGATGAAAATTTAAAACGGCAACAGGAAATGGCCCGTGCTGCAGCCCGCACAACCGGTGGAGCTGATCAGGCGGAAAAATACAAAGCGGTGGAGAATCTGGAAACAAGGTTTACCGGTTACGACACTCTTGAGCAGGAAGCAGCCGTGCTCTTAATCTACAAGGATGACCAAATCTGCCCTGAAGCTTCCGGTGGGGATAAAATTGAGGTAATTTTAGATCAGACACCTTTTTACGCTGAAGCCGGTGGGCAGATCGGCGATACCGGTATAATTGAAGCACCGGCAGGACGGGTTAAAATTGAAAACACCCTTTATTCTCCCTGGGGCCAAATAATACACCATGGCACCGTAGAAGAAGGTAAAATTAAGGAAGGCGATCAGGTTACAGCCAGGGTCGATAACAGCCGCCGGCGCGGTATCTGCCGCAGTCACACCTCAACTCACCTGCTGCACCGGGCCCTGCGCAACAAGTTAGGTGATCACGTTAACCAGGCCGGCTCACTGGTAGCTCCTGACCGGCTGCGTTTTGATTTTAACCATTTTTCCGCGCTGGGAGATGAAGAGCTGCTGGCTATAGAAGAAGAAGTTAACCGGATGGCCCTGGCCAACGTTGTGGTCAAGGCCGAATATAAAACCTTGGAAGAAGCCAAAGAACTTGGCGCAACGGCGATATTTGCCGATAAGTATGAAGAAAACGCGGTTCGCATGGTTGCAGCCGGCGACTATACTTTAGAGCTATGCGGAGGAACCCATGTTTCAGCAACCGGCGAGATTGGCCTATTTAAAATTGTTTCCGAAGAAGGTATCGGTTCCGGTTTGCGCCGGATTGAAGCTGTGGCCGGAATGAACGCTTATCGCAAAACTGTAGAAAATGATCAACTGCTTGGTAAAATGGCCCGGCAGCTTAATACTGCTGAAAGCAGGCTTAGTCAAAAATTTGAAGAACATGTAATCGAACATAAGCAGCTGCAAAAGACTAACCAGGATCTTAAACAGCGGCTTGCTGCCCTGGAAGTAAAAACCCTGCTTTCAAAAGTAAAAGATATTGACGGTGTTAATGTTCTGAGCGCATCAGTTACCGCCGACAGCGCTGATGCTTTGCGCATGGCCATGGATGAAGTTAAAAGCAACCTGCAATCTGTGCTGGTTGTGCTCGGTGCCGTTCATGACGGCAAGGTGATGCTGGTAGGATCTGCCAGCAAAGATCTGGTTGAGCGTGGTATACATGCCAATAAAATTATCAAAGAAGTTGCCCGCCAGGTTGGCGGAGGCGGTGGCGGCAAGCCTGAACTGGCCCAGGCCGGAGGCAAGGATGCCGGCGCTCTGCCTGCAGCCCTGGCTTCAGTTGAACAGCTGGTTAGAGAACAACTTAAAGAGGCAAGCTAAATAAAAGTTTCCGGGAGGTGCTGTTCATGCAAGATAATAACCAGGGTAATCATGAAGAAACTGTCCTTTTTCGGGTGGACGGTGAAGAAGTTGATAATAAAGCCAGGAAAATCCTGGTAACCGTTTACCAGGCCCTGAAAGAAAAAGGATATAATCCTCTTAACCAGCTTACCGGCTACCTGCTCTCAGGTGATCCTGCCTATATTACCAGCCATCAGAATGCCCGCAGCCTGATCAGGCAGGTTGAAAGGGATGAACTGCTCGAAGAAATGGTCGGTACTTACCTTGATCTGGCCGAGCAAAATAAACTTTAAAAGGAAGGCGCATCTATTTGCGTATACTTGGTCTGGATCCCGGTGAAAAAAGGATTGGCGTAGCGATCAGTGATCCCCTGGGAATTACAGCCCAGGGTTTGGAAGTGATCAGCTACACTGAACCTGAACAGGCTCTGGACAGAATATCTGATTTATGTTTTTATTACTCTGTAGAAAAAATTATAGTTGGAAATCCGCTCAATATGAACGGCAGCAGGGGCAGTGCCTCGGAGCTGGCTGAAAAATTTGCCGAGAGTTTAAACAGCAAAACAGGGCTGCCGATTGAAATGTTAGATGAACGCCTCACATCGGGCAGTGCAGAAAAAACTCTCATTGCCGGAGGAGTAAGCCGTAAAAAAAGACGCAAGGTTAAAGATAAACTGGCAGCAGTATTGATCCTGGAACAGTACCTTGCTTTATCAGAATCAAGAAAGAATAGAGGTGTAAATAATAATGAACAATAACGGAGAAGAAAAAGGAGCAGATGTAGTTTTACTGGTTGACGAAGACGGGAATGAACATGAATTTCTTCTGGTTGATCGCTTTGAAGTTAACCAGGGTGATTATGCAATATTAGTTCCCATTACCGAAGATGAAGAGGGCGATAATGGCGAAGCCTTTGAACCTGAAGATGAAGCTTTTATTTTCAGGGTTGACATCGAAGAAGGGGAAGAAATGCTCGTTGAGGTCGATGATGAAAGTGAATGGAAGCAGGTTGCCTCTGTTTGGGAAAAACGGGTCCAGAACTTTGAATATGATGACTGATATGCTTGCAATGCTTTTTGCATACCAGTTCAGAAAGGTGTAGCTGAGCATGCTGAGAAGCCTGGTTATAATCCTGGTTGTTTTGATTATCATTGGTTTGGCTGCAGTTGGGGTCTTAAACTATTTCTATCTTAGCATGCTTGAGCCGGTTGACCCTGCCGCATCTGAGGATTATGTTTTAGTAGAGATTCCATCTGGAGCCGGGTCTGAGGTGATTGCTGATATCCTGGAACGGGGGGGGCTTATTCAAAATTCAGTTGCCTTCCGTTATTATGTCCGCAGTAATAACCTGGGTCATACTTTTATGGCCGGGACTTACCAGTTAAATCCGGCTATGGATGTAGAGGAAATCGTAAACAAGCTGCAGTCCGGTGATGTTTATGCCGAAACTACCTGGTTCACGGTTCCGGAGGGATATACCCTTAAACAGATGGCCGATCGGCTCGAAGAGGAAGGTCTAATTGACAGCACAAAGTTTCTTGAACTTGCAGATGATCCTACAGATAATATACTTGATACTTTTACTGAGTTGAGAAGAATTGAGGAACCTGAAATAGAGTACCTGCTTGAAGGCTACCTCTATCCTGATACTTATGAAATTTATACCACTGCAGATGAAGAAGAAATTATCAAATTAATGCTTGGCAGAATGAACAGGGTTATAGATGAGGAGAGTAAAAACCGGGCTGATCAACTTGGCCTAACCATTCACGAAGTGCTTACTATTGCTTCGCTTATTGAAAGAGAAGCAGCGGTGGCCCATGAACGCGATCGTATTTCCGGAGTAATCCACAATCGCCTTGAAATTGGTCAGATGCTGCAGATTGATGCTACCATCCAGTACATTCTTGGCGAAACCAAGGAATTCCTAACTTATGCCGACCTTGAGATTCCATCTCCCTATAATACATATCAGTATCACGGCCTACCCCCCGGCCCGATTGCTGCCCCCGGTCAGCCCTCCATAGAAGCGGCCCTCTACCCCGAGGATACTGAATATTTCTATTACAATTACAAGTATGATGATACCGGAGAACACTACTTTTCCGAAACCTACGAAGAACACCTGGAAAACGTCCGCAGGGCGGAAGAAAACCTTGATTAACTATTGAGTAAATTATTATAATGATGTAAAATAAGGATCAATTAATAAACATTATTTCCATAAACAGAGAAAAGCAGGGTTAACTATGGCGAGAGACGATCTACATGTTTGTGATTACAGCATTTGTATATTCACCCTCGGTAAATTCTATATCAGTCAAAATAACAGCATAATAACTGAAAGTTCCAGCCGTTCTAAAAGAATGTGGGAAATCTTTAAGTTTCTACTGTCAAACCGCGGTAAGTCTTTCTTCCCTGAAAATATTCTTGAAAAGATCTGGCCTGAAAGTGATTACGCTGATCCCAGTATGGTTATGCGAGCCCAAATATTTAGACTCAGACAAACTTTTAATAATAAAGAAGCAAAAATTTCTCTGGTGAATAATATAGTTTTATCCCAGGGTTGCTACAGCTGGGAAGATAATGTTGAATACTGGCTCGATGTTGATGAATTAGAATCGCTGGTTAACGAAGCGGGCTTGCTGGTCGATAAAAAACCTGATGAAGCTATAAGGCTTTACCGGAAAGCTATAGCACTTTATAAAGGACAATATTTACCTGAGCTTTCTTTCAGTGAGTGGATTGAGCCAATACGGTCTTACTATCATGATATCTATCTTGGTTGCCTGTTGGATTTAGTCAGCCTGTTAAAAGCACGAAAGAATAACTTAGAAATAATTAAGCTTTGCGAACAGGCTATTGCAATTGACTATTTCGAGGAAATAATTCATATCAGGTTAATAGAAGCTTTACTGGCAGAAGGGCATATTACACGTGCCCGTTCACACTATAACGAAGTAACGTCTATATTTTACCGGGAGATGGGTATAAAGCCATCGGATCATTTGAAAAGCCTCTACCGCCTGGTAGGATCAGAACCGGGCAGCTTCGAGCTTGATCTTTTAACAATTCAGGAAGGCTTAAAAGGCAAAGAGTCAGACGGTGGCGCATATTACTGTGATGCAGAGCTGTTTAGGTACTTTTACAACCTTGAAAGGGCTCGGGTAGAAAGGAACGGCCAATCAGTCCTTCTTGGCCTTTTTACCCTTACTGCTCCAAATTATACACTGCCGGACAAAAATTTATTGACCGAAGTGATGCAAAACCTGCAGGAAGTTATCCTTGATTCATTACGTAAAGGCGACCTGGTTACTCGTTGGAATGATGCCCAGCTGCTTATGCTGCTGCCCGGCCTGAACCGGGAACAGGCTGATATTGTTATAAAGAGGATTGAGAATAACTTCCATAAGCACTACAGTTTAAATGGTTTAACTCTCCACAAAAAGATTGAATCAATCCTTCCCCTGGACAGTGATGATCACTTTTATTAGATAGCATTAAGTTTAAACAATACCTTGCAGCAAACAAGCAAAAGCCATATGGCTTTTTTTTTGTGCTTTTAAAAAATATTATTAATCCTTTATATTTATAACAAAGATGTAACAGCATATCAGTATACTTAACTTAGTAATCATATTAAATTAGTAGAAAAGGGACCACTAGATGCAAACAAATAAACCAATTTATAACAGGGGAACTTCCAACGACTTCATTGTCAGGATTGTTGATGATGGTGAAATTGGTGTTAAGGGCAAAGTTGAACATATCAAATCTGGTCAGGTTCAGTATTTCGATGACTACCTCGAGATGCTGATGCTCATCCAACAAAAACTGGATTCGCAGGGTTACCCGCAAAGTGATACTGAACTTAGAATTTTTAAGAAAAATGTTTAACAGGAGGAAGACATGAGCAGCAATAATCGCAACACTCAATCACAGCACAAAGACCTTGTCTTCTTCGTAAGAGTCCAATATCGTTTTAACTCCAGCTGGCAGGGAACAGTGCAGTGGATAGATGGAAAACAGGAAAGAAAATTCCGCAGTGTTCTGGAGCTTGGCAGCCTTATTAAAGATGCTAAGAACAATTGCTCATCTGATAAGCAAAAAGCAGCACCTAAGTGGGAAGATAAGGAAAGCGCATCATAACGGTATTAAGCTTAAATGAATATCAGTCTCGTTTAAATCAGTCGTGAAACGGGAAAGCAGGTGCATGAACAGGTGAAAATAATGAACAATAAAAAGTTTAAAAAGTATCTTTTCTTTGGTATAGTGATGACCTTTATTGCAGCAGTATCCATGTTTGGGACAACATACGCCTGGTTTACA
>SLBE01000071.1 GCA_007126465.1 Syntrophomonadaceae bacterium
GCGGTGCCCATCATGGTCAGGATCAGGGGAATGATAGAAACATTCCTGCCGGCAACATTATAGTCATCGTATGTTTTTATCCGTAATGATACAGCTATGCTGTAGGCAATCAGGATTATTGCAAAGAGGGCAACAGTTATAATCAGGTATAGCCTGGTTGTGGGATCGAACATATTAAACTCCCTGTGCCATATTTGCAAACTAAAATAGTATTTATTCTCTCTCGCCTCTTCAATTCCTTTTTTTGGCTTTAATGTTGGAAACTTCAGGTGTTAAAAACAGATCAGCAATAATAAGCAATGCAAATTATTGGGAGACTGCCTGATGTGAATGCACTATTACAAATAATGCAAATAAATAGCATAAACTTACTTTGCAAGTTATATTACTAATGGTATAGTAAATATATATAGAACTGACCAGCCAGTTCTATGGTTGGTATGGGCTTGTTTTACAAGCATAAATATCTAACCCGATCAAGGATTTGAGGAGGTTTGAGCGTTTTGGCTAAGATGGAGAGCTATCCCGGGCAGATAGAGAAAAAAGAAAAGATAATTAAGGCTGCCCTGGAAATTTTCTCACGAAAATTATTTCACCAGGTTGCTATGTCCGAAGTTGCAGCAGCTTCGGGAGTAGGAAAAGGTACCCTCTATTTATACTTCGAAAGCAAAGAGGCACTTTTTCATGAAGTTATCAAGTATTCATATAATACTTATTATGAATCTTTGAAAAACTGTTTAGAAGCAGGGAAAAATGCCCGTGACAAGCTGGAAAAGGTTATGGAGATGCAGAAAGGTTTCATGCAAAGCCAGAAAAAATTTGTCTACCTGCTGGCTGAGGAAAAACTTATTAGCTCGTTAATCCTGGAAGAAGAGGCATTTCAATATCAGCAAAAAATTATTGACCTGGTTTGCCAGGTTATTGATAAAGGTATAGAAGATGGCGAATTCAAGAGCATGGATCCCAGCCTGGCAGCTAAGATTTTCATGGGTGGGGTAGCTGCCCTCTGGTATGGTGCTTATGTTTATGAGGGCAAGGAATATCAGGAGCAGAATCCGGTTGATGAAATAATGGATATTATTTACAGCGGATTCTGCACAGAAAGTGAACAGTAGCGGTAGGCTGCTTTTTAATATGACTGTCTGTTATTCAATAGGAGTGATTAAAGTTGCCTGTTAAAAATATTGCCCGGGTAATAGTTGCCGGACTGGCCATCATGGCCGGCCTATTCGTATACTTTTATGAGCCTAACATAGATAATGCTAACTTAAACCAGGAAACAGGCGGGGAAAATGAAGAACCTGCTACACGGGTTTCTACGGATAATCTTGCAAAGGGAACCCTGGCCGAGGAGCTTACCCGCGGCAGTGAACTTGCATCCTGGCGACAAGCGGAAATCTATCCAGAAATCACAGCCGAGGTAATTGAGGTTTTCATTTCTACGGGCGATAAAGTTGAAGAAGGTGATCTCCTGGCCAGGCTTGACGGGGGAGATTATCGTCATGAAGTCAGGGCTGCTGAATCATCCCTGCAAAGTGCCCAAACCCAGTATCGTGAGGCAGAGATAGCCTATGAACGGGTGCGGGATGAATTTGCTAATATGAGGGAACTTTTTAAAGCCGAGACAGTTTCCCGCCAGGAACTCCTGGAGATGAGGGCCCAGGTGGAAAGAGCCTATGAAAGGCTTAAAGGAGCAGAGTCCATGATTGAACAGTCAAGGACACAGCTTTCGGCTGCCCAAAGAATGCTGGACAGGACCGAGGTTAATACTCCTATCAGCGGTACTATTAGTGCAGTGGTAATGGAAAGAGGAGATATGGCCACTACCCAGGCTCCCCTGGCTGTAGTGGACCAGCTTGATCCTTTGAAAGCTGAACTGACTGTTGACGAAAGGCATATAAATGAACTTAAAGTGGGTCAGGAAGTGGAGATAGTTGTTAGTGCTGCCTGGGAGGAATCTTTTAGCGGCGAAATCTATGAAATATATCCAACAGCCGTGGAAGGTACTCGCAGTTTCCCGGTAACTGTAAAAATTGATAATCATGAAGCAGATTTGCGCCCTGGGATGTATGCCGAAGTAATATTTACCCTGGCTGAAGTTGAGGAAGCCTGGCTGTCTCCACAGGAGGCATTAGTCAGCCGTAACGGTGAAGATTACCTCTTCTTTGTAGAAAACGGCCATGCGGCCCAATACCGGGTGGAAAAGGGTATGAGTTCACAGGGTAAGGTAGAAGTCTTCGGCGATTTTGATCCCGAGCAGGAACTGATTACGGATCCTCCCGCTGACTTAGATGACGGAGAAAAAGTCAGGACGGAGGATTTGAATGTGGACTAAAAAGGTTATTCAGCGCCCGATCCTGGTCCTGGTCATAGTTACAGTGATCATGGTCCTGGGTGTTATTTCATTTATAGGCCTTCCCCTGGATTTGCTACCGGATATGACTTTTCCTATCCTTTTAGTCTCCACTTCCTATGAGGGAGCGGGGCCGCACGAAGTAGAAAGTATGGTTACCCGGCTCCTGGAGGAGGCTGCATCTGCCCTCGATAACCTGCAAAGTGTCAGCTCTACATCTGCACAGGGAAACTCCATGGTTATGGTAGCTTTTGACTGGGGGACCAACATGGATGTGGCCAGCATGGAGCTGCGTGAGAATATCGATATGGTCCGGGGTATGCTTCCCGATGCTGCTGATGATCCTGTTGTTTACCAGCTGGATCCCGATATGATGCCCATCATGCAGTTAGGGATCAGTGGCGAGATGGAACTGGATGAGCTAACCACGCTGGCAGAAGACAACCTGGTTGACCGCTTGGAACGCCTGGAAGGAGTTGCAGTTGTCGACATTATAGGTGGCCTTTCGCCGCAGGTACAGGTGGAAGTTCAACCCCGCCTGCTGTTGTCGTGGGGTGTATCTCTGCCTGAAGTGCAAGCTGCCCTGGCCGGTGAAAATATAAATTTGCCCGGTGGACGAATTGAGGAATACGGTCATCTGTATGATGCCCGCATTACAGGTGAATATGAAACCCTCGAAGAAATGGGTATGGTAGTAGTCGGGGCCAACCAGGCCGGCCCGGTCGAGTTGTCCCAGGTAGCCGATATTTTCGAGGGTTATGCTGAAGAATACCAGTTGTCCCGTCTTGACGGCGACACCACTGTGATGCTCAGTATTCAGCAGCAGCCTGATGCCAACACGGTAACCGTCGCTGGCCTGGTCCATGAACAGCTGGAACAGTTGGAAGAAGAATTTGGAATCAGCTTCATGGTGGCCATGGACCAGAGTGAATACATCGTTGATTCGGTTCGCAATATGGGCCAAAATACGGTAATTGGGGCCGTATTGGCAATAATAGTTCTTTACCTGTTTCTTGGTAACATCCGTTTAACCTCAATTATTGCCGTATCTATTCCGATTTCTCTAATTGGCACTTTCACACTGCTTTTTTTCCAGGGAGAAACTTTGAACATAATCACGATCGGGGGGCTTGCTTTAGGAGTTGGCCTGATGGTGGATAATGCCATTGTAGTCCTGGAGAACATATACAGGCAGCAGGAAGGAGACCTGGAAGCCGCCGATGCAGTGGTGACCGGAACGGTGCAGGTAGCCCCGGCTATTGTTGCCGGAACATTGACAACAGTTTCTGTTTTTCTACCCGTGATCTTCATAGAAGGCATTGCCGGCATTATCTTTTCGCCAATGTCCTGGACAGTTGTTTTTGCCCTGCTTACTTCTCTTTTGGTAGCATTTACTGTAATTCCCACCCTATCTTACCGCCTGCTTCTGCGGCAGGAAGCTGCCGGGAAGAAAAATGCCCGAAAAAGCAAGAAACCCTTACTTGGCAGGGCACTCCATAAGATAATACATATTTACAGCAGAATCCTCGGTTGGGCAATGAATAACCGGGCGATAATTGTTATATTCAGCTTTACTATTTTAGCTCTATCTTTGATGCTTATTCCCCTGGTCGGCATTGAATTTTTACCTGAAGAAGATTCGGGAGAGCTGTCAATTTCCCTGGAGCTGCCTATTGGAACCACCCTGGAAAAGACCGATGAAGTGACGCAGGAACTTGAAGCGGTTGTAAACCAGCATCCCGAAGTGGATAGTATCCTTACAAATATCGGGGGTGGAGGCGGCATGGCCGGGGGCTTGATGGGCCCGGATAATCCCCACGAGGCTATGCTGACAGTGAGCCTGTTACCCCTGGATCAGCGAGAGCAGGTGACTGCCGAGACGGCAGAAGACTTAAGGCTCGGATTAGAAGCAGCTCTGCCCCGGGAAGCCGAAGTCGCTGTTAATATACAGGATATAGCAGGTGGAGGTATGGCTATGGAAGCCCCGATCAGGGTGGAAATCAGGGGTGACGACTTGGAAATATTAGAGAGGCTTTCTGAAGAAGTATTTATCCTGGTATCAGAAGTGGAAGGGACGCGTGAAGTTGAAAGCAGCATTGAGCAGGAGCGGCCTGAACTGCAGATAAGCCTGGATCGCCGGAGGGCATCGAGCCTGGGTATTACCACTGAGCACGTAGCTTCCCAGGTCCGGGTAGCTCTTGATGGCCAGATAGTAACCCAGTACAGGGGTGAAGAGGATGAGGTTGATGTGCTATTAAGAGCTGCAGAAGAAGCCCGCCGTGATATAAGTGCCCTGGAAGAACTGCCCATACCCCTGGCTGCTGCCGGTGAGGGAGGCGGGCAGGGCTTGAATGGCATGGGTAATGAAGCTGCAGGGGGTGTTCCCAGTGTGCCCCTTGCCCAGGTGGCTAAGCTCGAACAGACCCTGGGTCCACAAACTATTAACCGGGAAGACCAGGTTCGTACTGTTTACGTGGACAGTGAGATCCATGGGCGAGACCTGGGCAGTGTTGCAGCTGATATTGAAGAAAAATTGGCAGAACTGGAGACCCCTCCCGGCTACACGGTAGGTATAGGCGGTGAACAGGCGGAGATGATGGAAGCTTTTGGAGAGCTCAGTACGGCTATGATCCTGGCCGTGCTCCTGGTCTACCTGGTAATGGCGGCCCAGTTTGAATCGCTGCTTCATCCCCTGGTGGTTATGTTTTCCCTTCCCAATGCTTTTACGGGAGGGATCCTGGCCCTGGTAATCAGCGGTTATAGCTTTAGTGTCCTCAGTTTTATCGGGGCTATAGTCCTGTCCGGCATCGTTGTTAACAATGCCATTATCCTGGTTGATTATATTAATCAGCTGAGGCGTCTCCATGGCGTACCTTATCGTAAGGCTATCGCAGAAGCCGGGAAAGCCCGTCTGCGTCCGGTCCTGATGACCAGCTTTACCACCTGCCTGGCCATGCTGCCCCTGGTTTTAGGCCTGGGAGAAGGTGCCGAGATGCAGGCACCACTGGCTACTGTTGTTTTGGGTGGACTGCTTGCTTCAACGTTTTTTACCCTGGTACTGGTTCCGGTTATGTACAGCCTTTTTGATGATCTGGGCAGGCGTTTATCGGGTGCTGCATAATTAGCTCTGCGCTGAAACTATTGAAGTCTCTATTAAATAGAATGGAGGAGTTTTAAAATGAAAGAGTTTAACAAAGATTGGGTTGGATCTTTATTGATTACAAGAAATATATCCTGGTTATTGCTCACGGTAATTATTGCTGCTTTCTGTTTCAGCCAGTCGGTATCAGGATCACAGGAAGAGCAGGAAAGAATAGCCCTGGGCGCAGCACAGGTTGAAGCCCGTGAAAATAACCGCCAAATTATAATGGCTTCGCGAACAATAAACATGGCTAAATTAAGTGTTGACTTGCTTGAGGAAGAATTGGAGGATTTGGAAGAAGAACGGGATGAGCTGGAAGAAATAGAATTAAGGGTGGACCTGGAGGTTCCCTTGGACGAGCTTTACGAGGGCCTCGGGCTGGACGAGTTCCTGGCCGAACTGGGCTTTGAAAATGATATTGATCTTGAAGGTGAAGTCATTACCATACCGATAGATATAGAAAGCGAAGAACTGGAAGAATTTATAGACACCGGTGAACTGGATGATGCGATCAAAGAGTTGGAAGTTGAGAAAGGTAAAGCTGAGCGCAGTGTGAAAATGGCCCGCCTGGGCTACCATGAAGCTGTTGAAGAAGTGGAGCTTGGTGTGCTTGAGATGTTTACCGGTATCATAATCCTGGATGAGCAGCTTTCAATCCAGGAAGAAACGCTTAAGCGAATGGAAGAAATGTTCAGGCTGGAACTTGAAAAGTATTATGCCGGCGATGTTTCGAAGCTTGAAGTTGAAGAAATGCGCTCTCAACTAAGGGAACTAAGGGCAGCTATTGAGAAGATCAAAAACAGCCGTGAACAGGCTCAGGAAGGGCTTGCTGGATTTATTGGCAGGTCTCCTGAAATAACCATGCAAACTGTTTCTTACGAGCCGCAGCAGCCCGAGTCTGTTAATTTCTCAAAACTTCTCTCAAAAGAACTTGACTCTAACTACGCTGTCAGAAGGGCTGAACTGGAAATTAAAAATGCCCGGGATGACAGGGACCTGGCCAGGGAACTGCATGGAGCAGGTTCTCCTCAATATAAAATAGCTGAAGAAGAACTTACCATGGCCAGGCTGGAGCTGGAAGAGCAGCGAATGAATGCCCGCAGTGAATTTCTATCGAGATATCATGACACCCTTGAAGCGGAGAAAGAACTTGCAAACCGGGAAGATGACCTGGAACTGGCTGAAAAAGTATATGAAACATCCAGGGTAAGTTATAACCAGGGGCTAATAACCAACTTAGAGTTTGCCATGGCCAGGATAGAGCTTATGGAAGCAGAAATTGAAGTTGAGCAGGCCCGGTTCGAATACCATACTGCGCTGGCCCGGCTTGATGCGATCCTGGACCGGTAAAGGCTTTGCAGTAAATATTTTCCTGTCCTCCTTTTAATTGAAAGGTGATGCTCTAGTTACAGATTATTATCGGAATCGTTATCCAGGTCATCAATGCTTACCAGGGCATCCATTTTATGAAGGAAATCATCTAAATCTTTTTTTATTAGCTGATGTAATTCTTTTAAAAGGGACAGGTTTTTATATAATTTGTCGGGGTTTAGCCGGAAACCATATTTTGCCCTGAATACATGGCGGAACCTTCTTAGCTCGTCTGACAACTCGTAAGTTTGTTCTGAGAAAACTGCCGGTCTTTTTCCGGGCAATTCCCTTGACGCCTGTTCAATTAATTCTCTATGCCATTCATCACCAAAAGGGGTATAGCCGTCTATTTCCTTGGTGATTCTTTTAGCTATGTTTTCCAACCCATCGTAGTAATCTGATAAAAAAGTTCCTACCAGGCGGCAGGCAAAAGTGCTCTCTTTTTCAAATCCACCAACCTTACTGGCAGTTATTTCAGGGTA
>SLBE01000143.1 GCA_007126465.1 Syntrophomonadaceae bacterium
GAAACGGAGTGATCGCATGTATGCAGTAATCCTTGCCGGCGGAAGCGGAACGCGCCTCTGGCCGCTCAGCCGTGAGCTATATCCAAAACAGTTTTTACCCCTGCCCAAATCTCCTTCCGGGATGTCCCCTTCCGGACAAAAAGAGGGGAAGAAAGGGGAAGCAGGGTTTAAAGAAGAAACAGGACTTTCCCTGATTGAGGCCACCGTCGACCGGGTTATGGCTGCAGTTCCTGAAGATAAGGTTATTATTGTAACCCATGTTGACCAGGCCGGTGAAATCAGGCGCCGTCTTAAAGAAGCAAACCTGGAGAAGGTGCGCATTCTTGAAGAACCGCAGGCCCGCAACACTGCCCCGGCCATCGGTTTGGCCGCTCACTACCTGCGACATGAAGCGGGTCCCGATGCTGTCATGGCCGTGCTGCCCTCGGACCACCTCATCCCGGACCGGGAAGGATTTGCTAACCTGCTACACACCGGTGAGGCCGCGGCAAAGGCATACGGGCTGGTTACCTTCGGCATCAAGCCGTCCTACCCCGAAACCGGTTACGGCTATATCTGCTGCGGCAAGAAACTTGATGATTCAGCCTGCCGGGTGGAGTGTTTTGTTGAAAAGCCCGACCTGGCCACGGCTGAGAGCTATCTTTGCGATTCCCGTTTTCTCTGGAACAGCGGCATGTTTGTCTTCCGCACCGGAGCCCTGCTCGACCAGTATGCCACCCTGCTGCCCGATATGCATGCATCCCTTCAGGAGATCAACTACAATGATTTCAGCAATGCCGACCAGGTTTACGGCAGCCTAGAAAAAATTTCCATCGACTACGGCATCCTGGAAAGAGCCGAGGGAGTTACTGTTGTGCCCGCTGCCATTGAATGGAACGACCTGGGCAGCTGGGAAGCTTATCACCAGGTTTCGCCCCGAGATGAAGATGGTAACTACTACCGGGGCAAAGTTCTGCCGTTTAACAATGAAAACAGCATGGTCATTGCCGACCAGCGCCTGATCGGGGCAGTTGGCCTGAAAGATATTATCGTGGTAGATACCGACGACGCCCTTCTGGTCTGCGACCGCAGGCAGTCCCAGGATGTGAAAAAAATTGCCGACCGATTGAAAGGGGAGGGAGCAAAAGAGGCCCGCGAGCATACCACCATTTACCGCCCCTGGGGCAGCTACACATCCCTGGAGCTGGGCGACAATTACCAGGTAAAGAGGATAAATGTTAACCCTGGTGCCCGCCTCAGCCTCCAGAGCCACAACCACCGCGCCGAAAACTGGATTGTCATCAAGGGCGAGGCCCTGGTTACAGTTAACGATGACCAGTTTGTAGTTAAAAAAGGAGAGCGCGCTTTTATTCCCAAGGGTGCCCGCCACCGCATGGAAAACAAGGGTCCGGAACCGCTGGCCCTGATCGAAGTGCAGAGCGGAGATTACCTTGGTGAAGACGATATTGTCCGTTACGAAGATGACTACGGCCGCACCGGCGGGACCGGCGCCTCCACTCCAGGCCGGGGTGAAAGCAGCGCGGCAGGTAGTGCTGCCGAACCGGCACCGGAATCCACAGGCACCGGAAAATCCCCCGCCCTGCATAGTTTTAACCGCTGGCTGAATAACCCGGATCTTGATCCGGCCCTGAAAGAGCAGCTCCGGGAGATGGCCGATGACCCCGAGGCAATTGAAAGTCACTTCGGGCGTGAAATGGTCTTCGGCACCGGCGGAATGCGCGACCTGATCGGGCCCGGACTTAATCGAATCAATAACTATACTATCGCCCGGGCTACCCAGGGCCTGGCTGACTACCTGAACAGCCGCCTTGCCGAAGAACCGGTCCGTTCGCCCGTAGATTCCGACGGCCCGAAAAAAGTGGCTATTGCTTATGATACCCGCCACTATTCGCGCGAATTTGCCGAAACCACGGCCCTTGTCCTCGCCGCCAACGGTATCAAGGCCTTACTGTTCAGCGATATCCGGCCTACCCCGGTACTTTCCTTTGTTACCCGCGAGCTGGGCTGCTCAGCCGGGGTTGTTATTACCGCCAGTCACAACCCTTCCAACTATAACGGTTACAAGATTTACGGGCCCGATGGTGGTCAGGCCGTCAGCCCACTGGTTGATGATGTAATTGCCGCCATTTCAAAGATCGATATCTTTGACGATGTAAAAAAGCTGACCCGTGAAGAAGCTGAGCAGCGCGACCTGATGGAAATTATCGATCCGGCCCTGGATCAAAACTATCTTGAAAAGGTTAGCGCCTTATCACTCAGCAAGCCCCGGGAAAAAGTAAAAGTAGTGTTTACCGCCCTGCACGGAACCGGCTCGGTATATATCCCTAACCTCCTCAGGCAGGCCGACTATATCGACCTGATTCCGGTGGAAGAGCAGACAGAACCCGACCCCAATTTTAGCACCGTGCGCGTACCCAACCCCGAAGATCCGGCCGCCCTGGACATGGCTTTAGAACAGGCCCGCCGCACTGATGCAGACCTGGTGCTGGCTACTGATCCCGATGCCGACAGGGTAGGAACAGCTATCCGTGACAGTTCAGGTAATTACGTCATATTAAACGGTAACCAGGTAGGCGCCCTGCTGATCGAATATATCTGCAGCCGCCGCCTCGAAAAGGGAGCCCTGCCGCTCAAACCGGTCCTGGTTAAAACCATCGTTACCGGTAAACTGGGCCAGAAAGTGGCCGAATCGTACGGGCTGCAGACAATCGACACCCTGACCGGCTTTAAATTTATCGGTGAGAAAATGAAAGAGTTTGAAGCTGCCGGCGGCCCTGACTTTGTCTTCGGTTACGAGGAAAGCTGCGGCTACCTGACCGGTACCTTTGTGCGTGATAAGGACGCCATTATTGCCTCACTATTAATTTCAGAAATGACGGCCTACTACAAAGAGCAGGGTGAAGACCTGCTGCAGGTTTTAGATAAAATGCAGCAGCACCACGGCTACTTCAAAGAAGACCTGCTAACGGTAGAGTTGAAAGACATATCCGATGCGGGCCGCCACGTATCTGCCTATCACAACCTGCCTGCAGAGCTGGCCGGGATCAAGGTGGCAGAGAAAAGGGACTACGAGCAGGGTAAAGGCCTGGAACTTTCAACCGGCCGCGAGTTTGACCTGACCCTGCCCCGCTCCCAGGTCCTGCACTATACCCTGGTCGACGGATCCTGGTTTGCCGTGCGTCCCTCGGGCACCGAACCGAAAGTAAAATTCTATATCTCTGCTTGCGCCCCGAGCGCAGCAGAAGCCGACCGGAAATTATCTGCCCTGCGCGAGGCAGTTCTCGCCCAGGCCTGAAAGTAAGTGCAGCAAGGCATCGACAAAAGTAGGAAAGTCATCTATAATAAAGAAAGTAGGAAATTCCGCATTTCAGGAGATGTAAAGAATGACTGAAGCAATCAGAAAGATAGGCAAAAAGGCACAGGTTACTTTGCCAAAAAAAATGGTTAATCAACTAAATATTAACGAAGGGGACAGGCTATTGTTCAAGCTCAAGGGTGACAATATTGTCATTACCCCTGTAGTTACTGTTCCGAAAGATGATCAGTTAACCGAACAGGATTTAAGGGATGCTTTAGAGCAGGCGGAACGGGAATTTAAAGATGGAAGTGCAAAAATATATGATGATGCAGAACAACTATTTAAGGAGTCTGGCTGGGTCGATGATGTTAACAGCTAACACTTATTTTAAATGTACAAATTATATGCAACTGATAAATTCAAGAAGGCAAAAGAGAGGTTGTCAAAGGAAGAAAAGAAGCAAATTATTAAAGCAGTTGTTCTTTTGCAGCAGGATCCCCGCTATCCCGGCTTAAAAAGTAAAAAGATAAAAGGACAAGAGAACTTAATGGAATGCCGGGTAAATAAAGATATAAGGATTATCTGGCAGTACCGGGAAGACGTGATTGTTTTACTGGCAGTAGGCAGGCATAAAATAGTTGAGTTATGATATGACAGAGGAAAAAGTTGACATAGCTATAATTGGTGCCGGAGTAATTGGCCTGGCAGTTGCCGCAGAAATATCTGCACAGCAGCCGGGCCTTTCGATCATTATACTTGAAAGAAATGAAAAGTTCGGGCAGGAGACTTCCAGCCGCAACAGCGAGGTAATCCACGCCGGTATCTATTATCCCACCGGTAGCCTCAAGGCCCGCCTCTGCGTGGAAGGTAAGGAGCTGCTTTACCGTTTCTGCGAAAAATGGGACGTGCCCCATAAACGCTGTGGAAAATTGATCGTTGCCAATACACCGGAAGAAGAGAAGTCCCTGGCAGGCCTGATGGAGCAGGCCGCAGCGAACGGGGTAGAGGACCTGGAACTGTTGGAAGCCGACCAGGTGAAACGCCTGGAGCCAAATATTCGCGCCAACAAAGCAATCTTTTCGCCTTCCACGGGGATCATAAATTCCCATCACCTCATGGCCAGGTTTGAAAAGCTTGCCCTCGAAAGCGGCGTTATGCCTGCTTACTGCCACCTGGTTAAAGCGGTTGAACCGCTGTCTGCCAACGGTTCAGGCTACCGGGTGCATTTCAATAATCCTGACGGCACTGCCGATACTATAGACTGCTGCCACCTGATTAACTGCGCCGGACTTCAGTCCGACCAGGTCGCTTCACTGGCTGGGGTAGATCCCGGCAAGGCAGGATATAAGCTTCACTACTGCAAAGGTGAATATTTCAGCCTGCCGCCATCCAAAGCCAACCTGGTCAGCCGCCTGATCTACCCGCCGCCGCTCCAATCTTTAACCGGGCTCGGTATCCACGCCACAATTACCCTGGACGGACGTCTCCGGCTTGGCCCCAATACAGTATATGTTGACAGGGAAGAATACAGCGTTGATCCCGGCCACGGCAAAGAATTTTACCGGTCCGCCAAAACCTACCTGCCTTTTATTGCAGAAGATGACCTTGAACCGGAAATGGCCGGTATCCGTCCCAAGTTATCCGGCCCCGGCGAACCCTTCCGCGATTTTATTATCTCAGAAGAGACCGATCGCGGGCTGCCCGGCCTGATCAACCTGATCGGCATGGAGTCACCCGGCCTGACCAGCGCCTTGAGCATTGCCCGCATGGTGGAAAGTCTTATCAGTTAAAAAGCACATTATCAAGCTGCCTCCATTACATAAAAGGCGCAGCTGGAATTAGCGAAGCATTCAGCATGGAGAGCCTTGAGCCGGGCAGCGACTCACCGGTCAACTGGTGGGTGCTGGTTTAAGTAATAAAAATTCAATCAGCAGCTTTCTTCAGCGTTTTCCCCTTTAGCTATTGATCAGTTTTTACAGACACATTACGCCCTTTTTCCTTGGCCTCGTACAGAGCCCGATCTGCTTTTCTCAGTAAGTCTTCAATACTGTTAGTACTTGAATAGCATGATGTAACCCCTGCGCTTAAAGTGTAATTGATTGTCTGCCCTTCATATTCGACTGGACTGGAGACAATTTTTTTTCTTATTTGTTCTGCTGCTGTGTATGCCTGATCCAGGCCGGTTTCAGGTAAAATAACACCGAACTCTTCACCGCCCAACCGTGCTGCGGTATCGCTTTTACGCAGGCGGTTCTGTAGTAACAGGCCAAGGGATCTTAAAATATCATCTCCGGCGCTATGCCCGTAAGTATCATTAATGCTTTTAAAATGATCAATATCCATTAAAATTAGTGAGAAATATTTATGATAGCGCTTGGCTCTTTCCAGTTCATCTGCCGCAACCTTGATAAAATAACGGCGATTATACAAACCGGTGAGCTCGTCAGTGGTTGATAAATAGTATAGTTTTTCTTCAAATTGCTTGCGTTCCGTAACGTCGCGTATAATTATCATTTGGCCGTCAATTACAGGTCCTTCATTCCGAATGCTGATAATATTTGCCTTCAACCAGGTCGGTTTTGTTGTTTCATTTTCTTTATCATTTTCCATTACTCTATCAATCTTTATTTCCAGGTCAGTTTTATCACTGTTAGAGTATATTGATTTGACGAGCTCAGGAAAGCGAGCCAAAGAAACTTTAACCAGCTTGCCAATATCAGCCTGGGTCAAATGCAGATAATGCTGTGCGGCATTGTTTAAATCTAAAATTCTCATTTTCGGATCAACAATCAGGGCCCCGTCAGGGAGCTCTTCAAACAGTTTCGAGCGGGCAATCGGGATTAATTCAAATAAACCGTGCCTGACCAGGCCCCAGGCAATGATAAGACTGCCAGCTGAAATAAAATAAGGCATGAAATCTATGTACCAGGGTCCCAGCCTGCTTATATAAAAAATATAGCCCAGCCAGGGGATTAGTGACCCAGTAAGCACGATGGAAATTGGCTTTCTGTGGACCGGGTTTGTGTTAAGCCACAATTGCAAAAGTAGAAGATTAGAGAAGAGGATCCCAAAAACTATAAATAAGACGTGGACCCAGTACCATGGTCCCATGTTGAAGCTGATAATCGGAAAGAGGCCTTCCATGTTTAAATAAATATCCTGGTAAACCAGGTCATGATGTTCGACGGTGAAGACCAGGATCAAGGTAATGGCCGGTATAATGAAGAGTGCTGTTAAACTGTACTTAGAAAGATTATTTGCTCTGCCGGTAAAATGAAGCGAAAACAGGATAAAGAGTGCCGGGATAAAGGCTGTTCCGAGATATTCAGCTTTAATCCAAAATAAAATCAGATCCAAGCTGGCCGAGGATATTTCCATGGCGTAAGCGGTACTATAAATTGCACAGGCTACCAGCAGGAAGGCGAACGGCCTTTCGCCCCTGGAGAAGCCCAGGCTCCAAATGCGTTTAGCAGCTGCAAGCATAATAATGCTGCTTAAAATCAGGGGGATGCCATAGGGGTTTAACTGCATTTTATTACCTCAAAGTGTTGCTGTATATTAGCTGCCCACTGCCTGCCGCAGGCGGTTCATTAACTCGCGTTTCTTATTATCTTTCGCCTGCTCGTAAGTAGTCTCAATCTCTTCTAAGATTTCTTTGGAATATCCTTTTCTGTTAAGCTCGCTTTCCATTTCTTCGAGCAGTTCATAAAAAGTTTGGTCCACGTTTTCTTCAAGCATACGTCCTGCCTGGATATACTTATTGGTCAGCATAAATCGGTCTACCGTTCCGTCCCCGGCCTGGTATTCCGCAACCGCTTCCTGGAAGAGCATATCGAGGCGCCTCAGGGCTTCATCTTCCAACGCCTGGAAAGCAGGCTCATAGTTATCGATAACTTTCTCCAGGCTTTCCCCGTCGCCCCTCTCCGGCAGTTCACCAAAATTAGTAAAGAAATCATCACCAAATTGACCCTTCAGCCGCCCCTCCAGGAAAGGATTATAACCAAGCACCACCGAGCCGGTTAAAAGCAGGGCCGCTAGCGCCA
>SLBE01000193.1 GCA_007126465.1 Syntrophomonadaceae bacterium
GAAGGTTGTATATAACTTCTGGTTTTCCTGGTCAATCAGCTCGATCAGGCCGGTAAGGTAGGTTCCTTCGAGCTTGGCCAGCTGGCGGTAATGAAGCAGCAGTGAAGCAATTTCGTGGTGATAAGATAACTCTTCAAGGACTTTCGCATCAGTAGAACGGCCGGTTTTTGTTTTTCGGACTTCCGGCAGCTGCAGCTTATCAAAAAGTATTCTTGAAAGCTGCTGGGGGGAATTTATATTAAATTCTTCCCCGGCCTGGATATATATTTTGCCTTCCAGTTCTTCAAGGCGGCTGCATATCTCCGCAGATAAGTCACGCAGATAATCAGCATCAACTGTCATGCCCTGCTGCTCCATACGAGCCAAAACCGATGCCAGGGGCATCTCCATATCGTAGAGCAAATC
Organism: Syntrophomonadaceae bacterium; assembly: GCA_007126465.1. Lineage (GTDB taxonomy): Bacteria > Bacillota > Dethiobacteria > DTU022 > DTU022 > T3SED10-7. The sequence goes on from SLBE01000193.1 coordinate 406, forward strand.
TTCCAGCTGCTGCTCCTGCAGTTCTTCCTGCAGGCTGTGATGCAGGGCAAAAAGATTCCTTGTTTCTTCAGCAAGCTGCGGACCGCGCCGGTTTATATCAATCGAAGCCTGTTTCTTATCCTTTGCCGGGGGTTCAATATCCAGGCCCAGGTAATACTGGAAGAGATCAGGCAGGTTGTATCCACCCCGGGCGGGGTCAGACAGGTAGGCTGCCAGATAAGTATCATATCTAAAGTCAGGCGGTTGTAGGTTGAAACGGGTAAAGAGATGATGCCACTGCTTGACATTGTGAACAAGCATGGTAACATCCCGGTTTTTCGTATCAGCAAGTTTTTGCCACAGTTCTGATTTTTTGCCGTTCAGAGCAGCAGGATCAAAATAGTAGGCGCTGTTATTGTTCAGAGCCAGGGCCAGGGCCGCAACCGGCTGCTGCCAGTACGGACGCCCCGGGTAATATTCGATGGATAAAGCAAGGCTGTCGCCTTTGTTAAGTTCAGCTAAGAGCTGATCAAGCTGTTCAATACTTTTAACCTGCTTACCGGTAATTTCCCCGGCAGCCCCGGAAGCCTGGGTTTCACCCTGATTTCCTGCTGGCTTATATTTTTTAACCAGGCTTTTAAATTCCAGCTCATTAAAAATATCAATTAATTTATCATAATCGGGTTTACTATAGCGGCAGGTTTCCCAGTCTAAATCGATGGGAACATCGCGGCGCAGGGTAACCAGGTCGCGTCCGGTATAAAGCGGTTCGCGGTACTCCTGCAGCTTAGAAGCCATTTTTGGCTTCAGCTGATCAATATTATCATAGATATTTTCCAGGGTGCCATATTCTTCCAGGAGGCTGCGTGCTGTTTTATCACCAATGCCTGGAACACCGGGGATATTGTCGGAAGAGTCGCCTTTAAGGGCCTTAAAATCGATAATCTGATCCGGGGCCAGCCCGTATTTTTCCTTCAGAAACTCATGATCGTAATTTTCCATCTGGGTAATGCCTTTTTTTGTAAGCATTACCGTTACCCTGTCACCGATTAACTGCAGCAGATCAGCATCGCCGGAGACAACAGTAACTTCACGACCCTCTTTGGCAAACTGATCGGCAAGGGTCCCGATCACGTCATCTGCTTCGTAATCATCAACTTCAAAAACAGGGATTTTCATTGCCTTCAGAATTTCACGGGTCCGTTCTACCTGTTCGCTCAGCTCAGGCGGGGTTTTCTCCCGCTGGGCCTTGTAAGATTCATCTATGCGAACCCGAAAAGAAGGTTTTGGAGGATCGAAGGCAACAGCAATGTAATCAGGCTGTTCAGACTCAAGCAGCCTGGTCAGCATGGTTGTAAAGCCATATACAGCGTTCGTATATTCCCCACGCCGGTTTTGCAGGGGAGGTAATGCATAAAATGCCCTGTAAAGCAGGCTGTTGCCGTCGATTACAACAAGTTTTTTTGATTTTATATCTGCCAATGGTCCGACTCCTTTTATCTCAGTTAAAACTGGCTGTTCAAGTCGGCCATTTCTATGGCAGAAGCAGCTGCCTGCCAGCCCTTATTGCCGGCTTTACTACCTGCTCTTTCTATAGCCTGTTCCAGGGTGTCGCTGGTTATAACTCCAAAGATAACCGGTATTCCCGTATCAAGGCCGACAGTAGCCACACCCTTGGCCACTTCGGAAGCAACATAATCAAAATGCGGAGTTGAGCCGCGAATTACCGCTCCAAGGCAGATTACAGCATCATACCGTTCGCTGCGGGCAGCTTTCTGGGCAGCAAGAGGTATTTCAAATGAACCCGGAACCCAGATTACTTCAATGTTTTTTTCATCCGCTTCATGACGCTTAAGACAGTCCAGCGCTCCACCGAGGAGGTGGCCGGATATAAACTCGTTGAAACGGCTGACAATAATTCCAAAACGATAATTACGGGCAATTAGTTTTCCTTCAATTGTTTTCAAATGGAACACTCCTTGTCATTTGTCTTTTTCTACTAGCCGGTAATATTTAAGTGATGGCCAAGCTTTGTTTTTTTTGTTGATAAATAGTCACAGTTGTATTCGCAGGGCGGGATCTCCAGAGGCACTCTTTCGACAATATCTATCCCGTATCCTTCAAGCCCTTTAACTTTACGCGGATTATTGGTTAAAAGCTTAATTATTTTCAGACCCAGATCTACCATAATCTGCGCCCCGACACCGTAATCACGAAGGTCGGCGGCAAAGCCAAGTTCTTCGTTGGCTTCAACAGTATCTTTTCCATCATCCTGCAGGTGATAAGCGCGAATTTTATTGAGCAGGCCAATTCCCCTGCCTTCCTGGCGCATGTAAACAATCACCCCGGAACCATTTTCTGCTACCTGTTTCATGGCCTGGTGCAGCTGATTACCGCAGTCACAGCGCAGTGAACCAAAAACATCGCCGGTCAGGCATTCCGAGTGCACCCTGACCAGGGTTGATTTTTCAGGATCAACATCTCCGTAAACCAGGGCCAGGTGAATCAGGTTGTCAATATTATTTTCATACGCTATTAAGTCAAAGTTACCGTGAACGGTAGGCAGTACCGATGTAGCCGCACGCCATACCAGTTTTTCTTTCTGCATCCTGTAATTAATCAAATCGGCAATGCTGATTAATTTAAGATCGTGTTCAGCGCAGAATTCTGTCAACTCCGGCAGGCGGGCCATGCTGCCGTCTTCGTTAATGATTTCGCAAATAACTCCCGCCGGTTCCAACCCGGCCAGGGTTGCCAGATCAACAGTAGCTTCGGTGTGGCCTGCCCGGCGCAGCACACCGCCGTCCATTGCCTCGAGAGGGAAAATATGACCGGGCCTCATCAAGTCAGCCGGTTTAGTTTCCGGGTCGATTAGCGCTTTCACTGTCTGTGCACGCTCGAAAGCAGAAATGCCTGTTTCACATGTTACAGCATCCACAGATACGGTAAAAGCAGTACAATGTGCGTCGGTATTATTGGTAACCATCTGGGGCAGATCCAGTTCACGCACGCGCTGCGAGGTTAAAGGCGCGCAGACAAGGCCACGGGCATAGCGAATCATAAAGTTTATCGCTTCCGGGGTAGCCTTTGATGCTGCCATCACCAAATCGCCTTCGTTTTCCCTGTCTTCGTCATCGACTACTACGACCATGCGGCCATTTTTCAAATCTTCCAATGCTTCTTCAATGGTGTTGAATTTCATGGTAATTCGCTCCTTTATTTTCAGCCTTCCCGGCTAACTAAAGCCATCCTTCTCTATCGCTTCGCACATAAGTGCTAACGGCTTAGCTTCAGCTTTTCGCTTAAGCTGCCCTCACGATAAGCTCATCCGGAGCTTTCGTAAGGCGGCCAACCTCCCTGTTGGCCGGCCTGCTCAAATCTTTGCTTCACCGGCACTTTATTGTGCTCACTCAACGTTCAGTTTTGGCTTTAGTTTGCCGGGACAATAGCTTTCTTGAAAATTAGTTATTTTTACCGCTTATGTAAAAACTCAAAATCAAAATCTTCCCCTATAAATAACCCTTCTCCATTAGCATGCTCATGGTCAGGTTTGACTTGCTCTTATTTCCCTGTTCTCCGGACTGGTGGGGAGTGAGCATTTTTTCTACATACTTCCCAATCAGGTCAACTTCAAGGTTAACAGGGGCTCCGCTTTCTTTTCGGCCAAGTGTGGTCTCACCGGCAGTATGGGGAATCAGCCCCACGGAAAAACGGTTTTCATCAACATCAATCACGGTAAGACTGACCCCGTCCAGGGATACTGAGCCCTTGGGGATAATATAACGCATCAGCTCTTCCGGAGCTGCAAAGGTGAGGATAATTGCTCCACCCTGCGGCTCTCTCCCGGCCAGGGTAATAACAGCATCGATATGTCCGCTTACCAGGTGTCCACCAAGGCGCCCGTTTAAGGTCATGGCACGCTCAAGGTTGACCGGGCTGCCCGTTGTTAATTGACGAAGATTGGTTTTTTCCAGTGTTTCAGGCATGGCCCAGGCTGTAAAATTATTTTTGTCAACGGCCGTTGCTGTCAGGCACGGGCCGTTGACGGCAATACTGTCTCCTATTTTCAGGTCGGAAAGAACTTTTTTTGCCGCTATGACAATATCGGTTCCTTCACCTGAGCTGCTGATTCGGCGGACTGTTCCCAGTTCTTCAATTAATCCTGTAAACAAACTTTTCACCTCGGTAAGAAAATTTTTCTTCGACTCAGCCAGGTTTAGTTACGGCTGTCAACTGAAAAACTACGCTCGCTGATCGTTTAGGCTGGAACTGCAACGGCTTAGCTTCAACCTTACGCCTGGGTTGCCCTCGCGATAAGCTCATCCGGAGCTCTCGCTCGGTGGCCGACCTCCTGTCGGCCAACCCGCTCCAGGCCTTTCTTCGCCGGCATTTCCATGCCTGCACTTTATGCTCGCTTTATTTTTTCCAGTTGTCTGCTCATGGCTCTTCTTTCCACTCTATTGTATTTTCGCTTAATAAAGCTAACTGCTATTTATACTCACGCTACGTTCCCGATTATTTTTTGTAACATTCTGCCGTAACTTTGCTTAATTGTGATATTTTAGCGGTTATAAAACTCTTCGTCAGGCAAAAATGGCCAATCCGCTCCAGGTTTTGCTTCGCCGGCATTTCCATGCCCTCACTTTATGCTCGCTTCGGTTTTCTTTAGCAAACCGGGTAGTACTAAAAAGCACAGATTAGTAGCTACGAACTATTTTTTTAACCATCATAATTTGTTTACAAATAAAAGCAGCCTGTTTATTGCCAGGCAAGCCGGTTTAGGCGCTTTGCCCGGGAACAGGGTAACCAATTAAGAGCAGATCCTGATCAAATTGCTTCATTTCAACATCTTTTACCGACCACGCTTTACTAAGGCTTTCGATTCCTGTGCCTCCAAAGGCAGTAGGGCTCTGTCTTCCACCGATGATAAGCGGGGCTATGAAGATGAACAGTTTGTCAACCAGGCCCTGGGAGAGAAGGCTGTAATTCAGGGTGCCTCCTCCTTCAACCAGAACCGCTGTCAGGTCTCTTTTTGCCAGTTCTTTCATCAGCGCTAACAGGTCAACAAAGCCCTGCATGGAAGGAAGCTTAATAATTTCAACCCCTTTCTCTTCAAGGGATTTAAGTTTATCCAGCGGCGCCTGCTCCGTAACTGCCAGGATAGTCCGGCCTGAAGCAGTACCCTCTACAACTTTTGCGTCAATCGGCAGGCGGGCAGTGCTGTCAACTATAACTCTTACCGGGTCTTTTCCGCCACCATCTTCAATCCTTGTCGTTAATCTTGGATTATCTTTTAATACTGTCCCGATACCGACCATGATTACATCTGTATGATCCCGCAGGCGGTGCACAAATTGACGGGCTTTCTCTCCGGTTATCCATTGAGAATCGCCGGTTATGGTTCCGATCTTGCCATCAAGACTCATCGCTGCTTTTATTGCTACAAAGGGCCGGCCTGTAACTATATATTTTATAAACGCTTCATTTAGCTGCCGGGCTTTCTCTTCCAAAACTCCCTCTTTAACTTTAATTCCTGCTTCGCTCAACCTGGCAAAACCTTTTCCGGAGACAAGCGGATTTGGATCCTGCATGGCTGCTACCACCCTGCTGATCCCGGCATTGATGATTGCTTCCGTGCAGGGTCCTGTTCTGCCATGATGACAGCAGGGTTCAAGATTTAAATAAAGAGTGGCACCCTTTGCCTTTTCACCTGCTTTTTCAAGAGCAATTATTTCAGCATGCGGTGAACCGGCGGCCTGATGATAACCTGTTCCTACAACTTCAGATTCCTGCACAATTACTGCACCAACCATGGGGTTGGGGCTGGTACGACCTCTGCCCTGGCGTGCAAGATCTAGAGCCATCCACATAAAGCGTTCGTCGGTATCCAAAAATCTCACCTCACAAATTATTTTCTGTCACATAAAAAAGCCCTGAGCATACAGCTGCTTCAGGGTCTTGGATAAAACAGGCCTTGTTTTATACCGCCTCTTCTTCCTTCCAGACTATACTGTCGGCTCCGGACTCTCACCGGATCAACCTTTACGGTTCGCGGGCTTTATGCTGCGGGATTTGCCGCAGGATATTACCGCCGGTTCGGAATTGAAGGGATATCCCTTCTCACCAGACCCTGAAGATAACGGCTATATAGGATTATAGCACACTTTCTATATTTTTCAAATCGCTGATCAAGGACATGCCACCTTCGGCTTTAAATATTGCTGAACCGGCCACAAGTACAGTCGCACCGGCACCGACAATAGCAGGTGCTGTATCCCGATTAACACCGCCGTCCACTTCCAGTTCTATATTAAGATCGCGCTTTTTGATCTGGGCGGCTATGTATTCTATCTTCGGCAGCACTTCCGGAATGAAAGACTGCCCTCCTGCCCCGGGATTAACACTCATTACCAGGATTAAGTCCAGCAGCGGCCAGACATATTCAAGGACTGAAGCCGGTGTGGCCGGGTTAAGAGCCACTCCTGCTTTTGCCCCGGCATCATGGATTTGACGCAGGGCTCCGTCGAGATGGGCCGTTGCTTCAGCCTGGATAGTAACCAGGTCTATACCGGCATGAATAAATTGTTCGATATGCTTTTCAGGCTCGCTCACCATCAGGTGTGCATCCATAAAGAGTTCCGTTTGTGAACGCAGAGATTTAACTACCACCGGTCCGATTGTAATAGACGGAACAAAGTGACCGTCCATCACATCAAGGTGGACCCAGTCCGCTCCGTGTTTTTCAATGCGCCTAACTTCTTCATTTAAGCGGCTGAAATCTGAAGACAATAAAGATGGAGCTACCTTTACAGACATTATCAGTAAGCCTCCTGTTGATCCAGTTCGTTGACAAAATATTTATAGTGTTCATAACGCATTGGGTTTAAGCTGCTGCCAACTTCTTCCCTGACTGCACAGCGCGGTTCTGTGA
>SLBE01000111.1 GCA_007126465.1 Syntrophomonadaceae bacterium
CGAGGCCCCGGGTCGGTCCCTGGTTGAACAGGAAATCATCATTTTGCGGTTGATCCTGGGTGTCAACGGGCTCATATTCCTGCGGGTTAAAGAAATAGTTAGCCATAAACTTAACGATCAGGGCAATGTTAACATGGACTGTCCCTTCCAGCTTTGGCAGGGCCCGGATATCGCGGGCTGCCATCTCAAAATAGGTGTCCCGCTCAAACCCCTTGGCTGCAATGACATCCCAGAGCAGGTTAATAACTTCTTCACCCTGGGTGGTTACCTTCATCTTCACCGTGGGGTTGTATAGCAGATAACGCCTGTCTTCAGGTGATGCTGCGCGCATGTAGTCGGAAGTGCGCAGGGCAAAAAGTTTCATAGCAGTTAGCCTGGTATAGGCATCAACGAACATCTGCTTTACGTGGGGAAAGTCGGTTACTTTCATCCCGTAAAGTTCACGGTTGGCCGCATGATTCAGGGCCTCGTAAAATGCATGGGTGCTAATGCCAATCGAGGCCCAGCCCAGGTTATATTTACCCACGTTAACCGTGTTCAGGGCAGAATCCCAGGCATCCTGGCCGCGGGAAAGAATTTCTTCTTCTTTAACCGGGTAATCGCTCAGGATAAAATCTGCTACATAAGATTGGGAGTTAACTATGTTTTTAACCAGCTCGTAGTTCTGATGGCTGTAGTTGGCTGCAAAAAATACATAGTCCCCGCTGTCGGCCATCTTGCCGAAGGTGGAGACCATTTCTGCAATATTGCCGTTGCCGATATAGTACTTTTCACCGTTAGCCAGGTAGGTCCCGTCAGGCTGAGGGGTCAGGCTCATTTCAGTTGAATAAACATCGGCCCCGTGATCACGTTCTGAAAGCCCGAAAGCAAATACCTGCCCTTCCTTGAGCAGGCGGGCCGCCCTCTCTTTTTGTTTTTCATTATCACTCATCCAGATCGGGCCCAGGCCGAGGATGGAAACCTGCCAGGTATACCAGTACGGTAGGCCGTAGAAAGCTAATATTTCATTGAATTCACAGTTGCGCCAGGTATCCCAGCGGCACTGTTCTTCACCGTACTGCGAGGGAGTCAGGAGCTCGTAAAACAGCTCGTTATCCTTGACAAATTCCAGGAAATCTTCATACCAGACCCGGTTTCGGTCATCTTCTTTTAATTTCTGTTTACCTTTGTTCTCGAAGAAATCAACCGTTTTCTTCATTATCTCTGAAGTTCGTTCGTCACTGTACGATCTACCAAGCTCTTTGGGGTTAAGTAAGATCATTTACCTGCCTCCTGTTTCCGGCTCAAAAGTCACCGGTTAAATATATTGTCAGTAAGGTAGTTTATTCTACACAGATAGTCATAAACCCTTTACCGGCAAATATGATCAGAGCAGGGAAGGTAAAAAGGTGGCCAGCTGGGGAAAGCTGATCAGCAGGGCAAGCGCGGCAATAATGGCTATTAAAAACGGCCAGATGCCCCTGAAAATAACTTCCAGGGGAACATTACCGGCTACCCCCTTTACGATGTAAACATTCATGCCCACAGGTGGAGTTATTACCCCCATTGCTACCACCATTACAATAATAACGCCGAACCAGATCGGGTCATACCCGAGGACATTAACTGCGACAGGTAAAAATATGGGAATGGTTAGTAAAATCAGGGCCAGGGCATCAATGAAGCACCCCAGGACCAGGTATATCAAAAGGATCAGGGCGATGACGACAAATGAAGGCAAATCAAGTGCTGCCGCCCAATCAGCGAGAGCAAAGGGAATCCGGCTAATTGCTATGAAGCGTCCAAATATAACGGCGGAAGCAACGAGGAGCATGATCATCGCCGTAGTCCTGGTAGTATCGGCCAGTGACTTCCTGATAATCTCCAGGTTAACCCGGCCCTTAACAGCAGTTACCAGCAGCACACCGGCCACACCGACTGCGCCCGCTTCCGTGGGCATAAACCAACCGGCGAATAGCCCCCCTAAAGATATGGCAAAAACGATCATAACTTCTATCAGTCCGCCTCCCAGGGCCCTGAAGCGCTCATTCCAGCTTGCCTTCGGACCGGCCGGTCCGAGAGTTTGGTCGCGTCGGGCAATAATATAGATGGCCAGCATGTAAAAGGCCATAAGCATCAGTCCGGGAATAATTCCGGCCAGGAAGAGGCGCCCCACAGATTGCTCGGCAGAAATAGCATAAACGATAAATATAACGCTGGGCGGGATTAAAACCCCCAGGGCTCCGCCCGCTGCAACACTGGCCGTGGAAAGCGAAGGGTTATAGTTGTACTTGTTCATTTCCGGCAGGGCAATAGCCCCGATTGTTGCGGCTGTAGCCGTATTTGACCCGCAGACTGCACCGAAAAGGGCACAGGTTGCCTGGGTGGCAATAGCCAGGCCGCCGGGCAGGTGCCCGACCAGCTTATAGGCCAGGTCGTAGAGCCTGGTCCCTATTCCGGCATGAAAGGCCAGGAAACCCATTAAAATAAACATGGGAATTACACTGAGTGAGTAGCTTGAAAAAGTTGAAAAAAGCTCCGTTGGAACCATGGCCAGGGCCGCTGTGCCAGATGTAAGATAACCGAAACCGACCAGGCCAACCAGGGCCATGGCATAGGCAATAGGCACTTTGAGGGCAATTAAGAGAAAGAAAATTGCAATACCGATAAAACCAGCTGTGGTTGGATTCACCACTGCTCACCCCCGCGTGCAAGCTTAAGCAGCTTTAAAAGCAGGGTTAAAGTGAGCATGAAGAAGCCCAGGGCTACCAGGTAAATAAAGGGATAATAGGCTAATTGAATTGTTGGGGAAACCGCCCCGGTTGCCGCTGTTCTGGCACCATGGGCTGCCAGGTTGTAGCTTATAAAACCGAGAAAAACCAGGATCGGGATACCGGCTAAAAATCCGATCGCCCGCCGGATTTTTTCCGGCAGGCGATCAACAAATATGCCTACGGCTATATGACCGTTTTCAAGGGCACAGCGGGCCAGGGAAAGACCGACTACTGCTGCTGTTAAAAAGCCTACCATTTCATATGTACCTAGAATGGAGCGGTCCAGCAAGGCCCGTCCCAGGATATTGGCAACAATCAATAAAGCAGTTCCAGCCAGGGTAATGCCGGCAATAAAATCAATAGCACGGCTAATTTTTGTGACCACTGCTTCGAACAACTGCATTTATATACATCCTTTTTCTGCATATTATATTTTTTTAGTTTTACAATACCAAATAACTATATTTACCGTGCACAGCAGCGCCGTGCCCCTACCTTCCAGGGCAGGGTACACCCTACCGATATATTTTAATACTGTTCCGCCAGCCTGCGTACCGTATTAACAATATCTTCACCGGGCAGGCCAAGCTGGTTCATACGCTCGATAAAATCATCCTGGATAGGTTCAACCCGTTCGATCCAGCGTTCTTTTTCCTGATCGTCAAGCTCGATTATTTCCATACCCATCTCTTCCTCGGCCCAGGTCAACGCTTCTTCATTCTGGGCATCCCAGAGACCGGCGGCTACATCTTCAAAGAACTGCTCATTAACTTCAAGGACAATTTCCTGCAAATCTGAAGGAAGTGCATCCCATTTTTCCTGGTTCATGGTGACAAAAAAGACTGCGTTGTAAAGAAAGGGAGTCCTGGTCACGTAATCGGTAACCTCGGCATGATTCCAGCCCTTTAACACTTCCACCGGGGCCAGGTTTCCTACAACCAGTCCCCTCTGCAGTGCTTCATATGCTTCACCCTGCGGCATCGCCTCCGGTGAGGCCCCCAGCAGGGGAAGAGTATCCGCACTTAAACCGGCAGCCCTAATGCTCATGCCTTGCAAATCTTCCAGGTTGCGAATCGGTTCTTTTGAGAAAATATCTCCCGGACCGGTTGCCAGGACAAACATCAACTCTGTATCCTGCACTTCATCAGGCTCCAATTCTTTAATTCCTTCCCAGGCCACTTTGCTGGCAGCATAGGAGCTTTCATAGATAATTCCAGGCAGCTCAAACGCTTCAAGCACCGGGAAACGACCCCTGGTATAAAAGAAGGCGGAGAGCCCAATATCGGCAGCCCCGGAAACAACCCCATCATAAATATCGGCAGCACCAACCAGGGTTCCGCTGTGATAGCTGGTTACTTCAATCCTACCCCCGCTGGCTTCATTTAAGGCATCGGCCCAGCCCTGAACCAGGTCGGTTTCTGCAGGATGCGTGGCCGGGAAAAAGTGAGCCAGGTTAAACTCAAATACCTCGCCATCATCTGCAGGCTCGGCTGTTTCTTCAACCTCACCATTCTCCTCACTGACAACTGCTTCATCAACTTCAGCTTCCTCCCCGGCCTGATCATCTCCACAACCGGCAGTCAGAACCAGCAGTGCTGCCAGTATTACCAGGAATAGTTTCTTCTTCATTTTTGAACTCCTCCTATTAACTTAGTGTGAAATGCGGTCAGGGCAAAAATAAATACTCCAGGTCAGGAGTATAGACAGGCAAAAATAAGCCGGTCTAATGACCGGCAGTAAAATCCAAACATTACCCTGCCGTCCTACCATGCTACGCTCAAAACTATTCTTCATAGCTTGAGAAAATCCTTCCGGACGGCAAATATTTTTTTAAAAAATCATTTTAAAAAGTGAGAATTGCATCGGCATCCAGGGCCAGATCGTTTAAGGTAGCGGCTCCGGCCACTTTAGCTTCTTCAACTAAGTCTTCACTTTTTATTTCCCCACCAAAGAGCTGCATGCTCTGCTGGCAGGCCATTAATTCTATACCCTGGTCAGCGGTTTGCTTCAGCACTTCTTTCAAGGTTGGGAATTCTCCAATCTTAACCTTCTCAGCTTCACCTTTGACCAGGTTTTTCAGGCCCATACCAAGAAAGTAAACTGTTGCTTCCTGTCCCATCGCCCTTGCGGTCTGAGCCAGAATTAATGGTGAGTACAGCCTCTCCGGTGTATCGGTCCCACTGGTCTGCACATAAAGAATCTTCTTTGCTTCTGCCATCTTACTCACCCCCCTTGCTTCCTTTTTGAATCAGGTAATGAAACTGCTCGCCATCCTGGCGCATCATTACCAGTAAATGTCCCGCTCGTTTTGCCCAACGGGGGATATCTTCCTGAGATGCCGGGTCATCGGCAATTAACTCCATCAGGTTTCCATCATCCAGTTCGTCTATTTCTTCTTTGGCTCGCATTACCGGCACGGGGCAGAATAGTCCCACGCAGTCAACCTGGTGAACAGACAGTTTACCTTCGGTTTTGCATCTGTACTGACCGTCTTCAGTATCGGGGCAAATTGGTTCGTCACAAAAAGGACAGCTGCAGGCCTGCTCCTTCTCAACTTCTGATCTATCTCTATTCATATGCACAACCTCCCGTTAATTAAGAACAATAAATGCTTCAGTTGCAGTCAACTAAATTGTTTCCCGGTTTTTAACCGGCAGATACCTTTTCTTTTGCCATATAATCATCTATCGCTTTATGCAGGGCGTCAGCACCCAGGTTGGAACAGTGCATTTTGTTGCCCGGCAGTCCACCCAGCTCTTCAGCTACCTGCTTGTTGGTAATCTTCTTGGCTTCCTCCAGGGTTTTACCCTTGGCCATTTCTGAAACCATGCTCGACACGGCAATGGCCGCGCCGCAGCCAAAGGTCAGGTACTTAACATCTTCAATACGGTTATCCTTAACCTTTATGGTAAATTTCATCATATCCCCACAAACGGGATTGCCGACTTCGCCAACACCGTCGGGTTCTTCAACTTCACCGATATTACGCGGTTTGGTAAAATGTTCCATTACCTTGTCACTGTACTGAGGCATTAGTTTTCTCCTCCTTTAAATGTTGATGATAGAGTGGAGACATATTTCTTAGCAGAACAGCTATTTCAGATAGCTGTTCGGTAATATAGGGAATATCTTCAGCCGAACTGCCCGGTCCTAGGGTTAGCTGTAATGATCCCTGGGCCAGTTCAGGAGGCCTGCCAATGGCAGACAGGACGTGTGAAGATTTCAGGGCCTGTGAGGTACAGGATGATCCGCTGGAGACATATATCCCGGCCATCTGCAGCCTCATTAATAAAGCCTCTCCTTCTACAAATTCAACGGATACGTTTAAATTATGCGGAAGGCGTTGTTCAGGGTGACCGTTTAAGTGCAAATTGGGAACAGCTTCAATTAGGCTTTCTTTCAACTGATCCCTGATAGCAGCTAATTTACCTGCTCGCTCAGACATTGTTTCCTTCGCAATTTTTGCTGCTTCACCCAGGCCGACAATCGCGGGAACATTTTCGGTTCCGGCCCGCAAGCCTCTCTCCTGGATACCTCCCTCAACCTGGGGCATCAGGCGGATTCCACGCCTAACAAAGAGAGCTGCTGAACCCTTCGGTCCGTAAAATTGATCTCCGGCCAGGGTCAGTAAATCGATACCCATTTTTTCGACATCCAGTTCGATCCAACCGGCTGCTGCTGCCGCATCAGTATGGAAAGGAATATTCCGTTCACGGGCTATTGCTGACAATTCTTCGATTGGCTGAATGGTGCCAATCTCAGAATTAGCAGCCTGAATTGATATTAAAATAGTCTGATCATCGATAGCAGCCTCCAGGTCTTTCGGATTAACCATTCCGTATTTATCCACCGGTAAAAGAGTTACCCTGTACCCTTCTTTTTCGAGGGTTTTCAACTGGTTTAAAACTGAAAAATGCTCAATAGATGAAGCAATAAGGTGATTGCCTTTTTTCTTACCGGCCTTCACCAACCCTTTGATGACCAGGTTATTAGCCTCCGAAGCAGAAGCGGTAAAAATAACATTTTTTGCTTCAGCGCCTATTAAACTGGCGACCGCCTCCCTTGCATCTTCAATTGCTGCCTTCGGTTTTTCACCGAGGGTATGTCCACTGGAGGGGTTACCGTAATGCTCTGTAAAAAAGGGAACCATTTTATCTAATACCCTTTTATCGAGCGGCGCTGCGGCTGCATAATCAAGATTAATCTCTTTCATGTTTATCATACCTTCCCTGCACTTGACATATTAAAAATAGTTCTATATAATTCCTACTATAATTATAGGATATGGATCAGGTAATGTCAATAGCAATTAATGAAAGCCTCAGGGTAATTAATAACCGATCCGAATTGAAATTATATTGAAACTATAATTGTTTTATATTAATATTGTAGAGTAACGTTGCAGTGATTAATCTATATAACAAAGGAGAGGATTGAAAATGAAAACAA
>SLBE01000124.1 GCA_007126465.1 Syntrophomonadaceae bacterium
AGATGGGCAAAGAGGTCGTTGATGAAAAATCACGCATGGGCGTGCCACCGGCTGATGTTCTGGAAAAAGATTATAAACGGGCTGAGGAGCAAGGTGCAGACCCTGAATTCCTGCCCAATTTCAAGGGTGGCTTCACCGGTTTAACCGCCACTCTTGAGACGGGCAAACCCGGGCCGGTAATCGGGCTGCGCTTTGATATAGACTCAAATGATTTAACAGAACCGGAAGGAAAAGACCATATTCCCACCCAGGAAGGTTTCGCTTCTATAAATGAAGGTGCCATGCATGCCTGCGGACATGATGCCCACGCTGCCATAGGTCTGGGGGTAGCCGCCGTGCTGGCACAGTTAAAAGATGAGCTGTCCGGTAAAGTTAAGTTTATTTTTCAGCCGGCTGAAGAAGGCGTGCGGGGAGCAAAGTCGATGGTCGCCGCAGGGGTAACCGATGACCTGGATCTGCTGCTGGCCATGCACATCGGCTTTGGAGTGGAAGAACTGGGCGTCTTTGCCTGCGGCAATGAACAGTTCCTGGCCACGACAAAGTACGACGTTACCTATAAAGGAGTACCAGCCCATGCCGGCAGCAGCCCCGATGAGGGGAAAAACGCCCTGCTGGCTGCTGCCCTGGCCGTAACCGGCTTGTATGGAATCGCCCGGCATAAAGATGGTAGCTCAAGGATTAATGTTGGCGTCTTAAAAAGCGGCAGCGGCAGGAATATCATCCCTGATTTTGCAGAAATGAAACTTGAGATTCGCGGTCAGACAACAGAAATAAATGACTACATGGTGCAAAAAGCACTGTCAGTCTTGAAAGGCGCTGCCCAAATGCAGGAAGTCGAGTACGAAACTGAAGAAGTTGGTGGAGCACCTGCCTCGGTCAGTTCCCCTGAGCTGGTTTCTACCTTAGAAAAAATTACGGCCGACCACCCGGGAGTTAAAAAGTTTCTAACCGAATCACCCTTTGCCGGCAGCGAAGATGTGACCTACATGATGCAGGCCATGGATAAGCGTAACAAGCCCTCGGCTTACCTGGTCGCCGGCACACCGCTGAAAAGCGGGCATCATAAGCGTGATTTTGATTTCGATGAAGAGGTAATTCCACTGGCGGCAGATGTTATCTCTAATGCCGTGCTGCACCTTTCCGGCAACTACAAGCAGGAGGTTTCAAAATGAGAGTTAAGAAGGAAAGAATTGAAAAAGACCTGAAAGATTTAGCCCGGCACAGCGCCGATACCGGGGGGAAAGGTATAACCAGGCTGCCATTCACACCTGAAGATGAAGCCTGCCGAAAAGAGATCATCGAAAAGTTCGAAGAGGCGGGACTAAAGGTATACACAGACGGTATTGGTAATATTTTTGGCCGGCGTGAGGGTGCCAACCCTGAACTGCCACCCGTCATGATCGGCTCCCATTTAGACACGGTCATCAATGCCGGTATCTTTGACGGCCCGGCTGGAGTGGTGGCCGGTCTTGAAGTCTGCAGAACCCTTAATGACCTCTCTATCAAAACAGAAAGGTCAATTGAAGTTGCCAACTTTGTCATCGAAGAATCCACAGCTTTCGGGAAAAGCTGCATTGGGAGCAGGGCTATAGCGGGAGTTCTCGATTATGACGAGCTGGCAGAATTAAAGGATAAGTCAGGCAGGAGTTTGCAGGATGCCTTTAAAGAGCATGGCGTTACAAAAAAAGAAATCGAAGACACACGCAGGGAGAAAGGCTCAATTGACAGCTATATTGAGCTGCATATTGAACAGTCCGACAACCTGATTAAAGCAGAAAAACCAGTCGGCATAGTAACAGCGATTGCTGCGGCAACTCGTTTCAAAGTTACCATTACCGGCCAGGCCAGCCACTCCGGGGCAACCCCGATGGACGAACGCAAAGATGCACTTTGCGCAGCAGCAGAAATAATCCTGGGCATTGAAAACATTGCCGCTGAAGAAGCCGGAAAAGATACTGTCGGGACTGTCGGCAATGTAGTTGTTAAACCGGGCGCAATTAATGTCGTTCCCGGTGAAGCAGAACTGGCTGTCGATCTTCGAGATATCAACAAGCAAGACAAGAACAGGGCCACAGAAAAAATCATCGGGCTGATTGATAATGTGGGCCAGAAAAGAAATGTTAGAGCAGAATATGTAATTACAGCATCCGACACCCCTGTACCGGCCAGTACCAGGGTCTTAGATACCATCAAGGAAGCTGCAGATACTATTGCTATCCCACACCTGGTCATGCACAGCGCAGCAGCCCACGATGCAGCCTACATTGCAGAAGTCGCCGATATGGGCATGATCTTTATCAGAAGCTATGGCGGCAGCCATAACCCCGATGAATGGGCCGAATTTGAAGACGTTGCCGCTGCTGTAGAAGTACTTCTTGAAGCGGCAATCAATTTAAGCTCCGCAAAATAAAAAGAAGTGTGCCAGGGGTATAATTCTCCTGGCACGCTTTTTAATTTTAAAAACCCAACCATCCTCAGCTGATATTTGCATTAGAACTAATTTTTTACATTTTAACACTATTTGATTTATCTTTTAAGCTATGATATCATTTCTCAAATAATCGAGCAAAATGGGGAAGATAAATGTCAAAGCTAAAACTGGTAGAATTAACGGATCGAGGCATAAGGACCAGGATTAAGGTAGGCGATATTACACTTGGTGAAGATTTTGTGGTTATCGCCGGACCCTGTGGTGTGGAAAGTGAAAAGCAGACTCTTGAAACTGCTGAAGCAGTAAAAGCGGGCGGGGGGATGATGTTTAGAGGCGGAGCCTTTAAGCCGCGCACCTCACCGTATGATTTTCAGGGGCTTGGCCTGGAAGGTTTGCGCATCCTTGAAAAGGCAAAGCTAAACACCGGGCTGCCCATTGTAACCGAAGTAATTGACCCGCGTGATGTCTCATGGGTTTGTGAATTTGCTGATATACTGCAAATTGGGGCCCGCAATATGCAGAACTACTCCCTGCTCAAAGAAGTCGGTAAAGCAGAAAGACCGGTGCTTTTGAAACGGGGCATGTATTCGACCCTGAAAGAATGGCTTAACTGCGCCGAATATATCCTGGCTGAAGGAAACCTGAATGTTATCCTCTGTGAAAGGGGTATCAGGACCTTTGAAACGTATACCAGGAACACCCTCGATTTGAGCATGATCCCTGCCATCAAGGAGCTAACTCATCTGCCGATAGTTATTGATCCTTCACATGGGACAGGCAAGCTAAGCCTGATCGAAAAAATGAGCCTGGCTGCCGTAGCCGCAGGCGCAGACGGCCTGCTGCTTGAAGTACATGTTAACCCCTGTGAAGCTAAAAGCGATGCGGACCAGCAATTAAACCCGGGGCAATTTGCCGCCCTGATGCAAAAAATATTAAAACTTAACCATTTTATGCAGGATAAGGCTTTCAAATCATCAATAACAGGTGGGGATATACAATGAAATTAGATGATATCAGGCAAAACATCGATCTGATCGACTCGAAAATATTAAAGCTGATAAACGACCGAATGGAGCAGGGCCTGCTGGCCAAGAAATTTAAAGAAAAAATAGAAGACCCTCAGCGCGAAGAAAAAGTTATGGAAACTGTCAGGAATAATGCCAACACCCTGATTGAAAGCAAGTTCAGTGAAGAGCTTTATAAAACCATACTAAAGTTTAGCAAGGAGCTGCAGGCAAGAGACCTGGTTATTACCGGCTTCCAGGGTGAACACGGTGCTTACAGCGAAGAAGCCGTCAGGTGTTACAATAAGGATTATGTTACTATCCCCTGCACCACTTTCAACGAAGTATTTGAGGGTGTAAACTCTGGCATTTATGATTACGGGATTGTTCCCGTGGAAAACACATTGGGCGGCATGGTCGGCCCCGTAAATGAGCTGCTGATCAATACTGAACTCAACATTGTTGGTGCAATTGACATGCCCATACACCATTGTCTGCTGATGGTACCGGGGACAGACCATCGCGATATCAGGGAGGTCTATTCTCATTCACAGGCCCTGGCCCAATGCCGAAGGTTTCTATCACGCAACAAATTGACTCCTGTGCCCTACTTTGACACTGCAGGCGCTGCAAATATGCTCGCCGAAAAGCAGCCCCGCGGAGCAGCCTGCATAGCAGGAAAACTGTCTGCCGAACTTTATAATCTGGAAATTTTAAAAGAGAATATTGAGGATTTAAACAGCAACCGCACCAGGTTCTTGCTTCTTTCCAGGCATGAACCCAAAGAAGAGGGAAGCAAGTGCACAATTACTTTTTCAACAGAACACAAAGCTGGAACGTTATTTAGTGTTCTCGAACTATTTGCCAGTAACGGCATAAACCTGACCCGCATTGAGTCTATTCCCAATGAACCGGGTGATTACTCATTCTTCCTCGATTTTGACGGATCAGTTAAAGATACTACCGTAGTTGAAACCCTGGAAAAAGCTGAGCAGCAAACTTCCGGCTTTAAAGTCCTGGGTTGCTACAATGAAAAAATAATTGAAGGATAAAAGAGAAGTGTCAGGGGAGATGTTCTCCTGACACTTTTTTACAGCTTTAGTTTAATAAACCCGCTAGTTACAAACCTATACTATAACTCTTGTCCTGGAACAAATAGCCCCTGCAACTCATATACATTTATGTCAATAAGTTTGCCAAAAATTCTTTCCCGGGACTGCTCCCCTTGAAACACATTAGTCTTCAGGTTCGGGATCAGGCTCCGGTTCCGGATCTGGTTCAGGATCTGGATCAGGATCTGGATCAGGATCTGGATCAGGCTCAGGTTCCGGATCTGGATCAGGGTCCGGTTCGGGATCTGGTTCAGGGACAGGATCTGGTTCCGGTTCAGGTTCCGGCTCCGGAAGTGGTTCCGGCTCGAGGGTTTCCGGTTCGGGTGCAGCCGGCCCAGGCAGGCTTAACTGGGTTCTTTCTTCAACCTTTACCCCGAAGACAGTTTCAATTATTTCAACCCGTTCACTTTCATTTATGACCAGGTACCATATATTCTGACCATCCCTGGCTGAAAGCTGGCCCTGGCCGCTGAAGATAAATGTTTCAATTTCAGCGGGGTTTATCCGCAAACCTGTTACCCCGAGCAGCCCAAGGCTGGGCAGGCTGATATCAGTTTCAACATTTTTCATAACTGCGTTGATTAATCCCGGCGCTTTAATTATTCCTGATGGTCCCCTGAGCTGATCGAACAGGGCAATTAAAGCCTGCTGCTGTCGGCCGGACCTGCCCCGTTCGCCACCCAGCGCACCGGCCCTGCTGCGAACATAATGCATAAACTGTCGGCCATCTAAAAGCTGGTAACCTTCTTCAACCAGCACCCTGCCCTGTCCGAAGTTTGCACGGACATCGGCTTCAACATCGTAATAAATTCCTCCGACACTGTCGATAATATCGGCAGCACCATCCATGCCAATACTTAGATAACCATGAATAGGTATCCCGCCCAAAAAATTACGAACAGTAAGCAGGGTTGTTTTCAGTCCGCGTTGATGGGGATCTTCCCCTTCAGCTGCCCGGTAATAACCGTACATATAGGAATGGTTAATTTTATCGTAGATTTCAGTTCCATATATTTGCACGTAACTATCCCGGGGGATATTGACAATCTTAGCGCTGCCTTCCCGAAGGTTGAGAGCGGCGATCATAATTGTATCGGGACGGTAAAGCGCATCGTCCCGACCGGGTGTTTGAGAACCGTCAAACCCCAGCAGAACAATATTAATCGTATCAGTTCCTCCGGGTTTGTGCATTGGTTCTTCGCTAACCTCTTTACTGACATCGCCTAATGGCTCTCCAAAAAAGAGGGCCGGTACATAAATTAACAACGCTGCGATAACAAGCAGCAGGATAACTACCGCAACATAAAATTTAGGTTTAGTTGATTTTCTTTTCTGTTTTCTTTTTTCAGCCCTGCTCATTTCAGCACCGACTCCCTCAATAGTACATTCTTAACTTATCCACACCTATCAGGGCGGTAAGTAACCTGATAAAAAGTTTAAGTACCGCCCTTTGTGGGCATTTTAATATGTAGTGATCTTGTTTAGTGGCAGAAAGCGTAAAAACACCCGTCCCTGGATATTGCTAACAGGGATTGGCCCTATCTGGCGGCTGTCGCTGCTGCGGTTTCGATTGTCCCCCATCACATAAACATAACCTTCCGGCACAACAATCGGGGCAAATCCTTCGCCCATTTCATTTTTGACATATTCTTCTTCCAGGGCTTCTCCATTCCGGTAAACCCGGCCGTTGTTATACTCGACCCTGTCCCCGGGCAGTCCGATCACCCTTTTTACCCAGAGATGTTCATTTACTTCTCTGCGTATAATCGAAATCACAGGGCTGTCCTTAAAACGGTCAATAAAGGTCCGTTCGCGATCAACCCTGCTGTCAATTATGATAATATCTCCATGGTCGGGAGTGGCTCCAAAAACATAGGGTGTAAGGAATACCAAAACCCTGTTGCCATGGGGGTCAAAAGTGGGCTGCATTGACACATCATTAATATCATAAGTTTGAATTACCAGAACACTGATAAAAATAGTTGCTGCAATAACCAGTAGAATCTGCTTTAACCAGGATAGAGCTACTGCTGCAGTTTTATTATCGCTCATTGCCAGATGTTACCTCCGCCTGTTTTAGTTCTGTTGTTCTGTTTTAACCTGCCCTAGATTATAACACCGAACGGACACGATTGTTAGAGGCCTGAAAATGTAAACAACTTTATTATAAAAGACTCTTTTTTTATGGTAAAATTAATCTTGTTACACATCACCGTCATCAAGGAGGATCACATGCAAAAACTTTTTTATCCTGAATCAATAGTAATTATTGGGCTATCATCTAAACCAACCAACATCCCGCGCCTGACCCTGGAGAATTTGCTGCGCTGGGGTTACCGGGGCAGGATTTTTGGAGTTAATGAGCGTAGTAATGATATCCATGTTGACGGTATCAGAATGTACAAGCATGTTGAAGATTTACCCGAGGTGCCTGACCTGGCTTATTGCATGATCCCGGCCCAGTTAATTCCCGGCATGATGGACCGCTGCGGAAAATTCGGCATCAGGAGAATGGCCATCCCCTCGGGCGGCTTCTCGGAATACAGCGAAGAAGGCCAGGCTTTGGCCGATCAGCTGCTGGCCACTGCCCGCAAGTACGGAATTCGTTTCGTCGGCCCCAATAGTGTTACGGTGGCCAATACCGACAATGG
>SLBE01000114.1 GCA_007126465.1 Syntrophomonadaceae bacterium
ACCTGGCAGAAGCTCTTCTGGCAAGTGATGAAATAGTGCCCGCTGCAACTGATGCTGCTAACTGGGCAGTTTCGGCCAGTTCTTCTTCACTGATTCCCATTTTCCTTGCAACTGCAAGGTGCGATTCAGCTCATTTTTCACAACGCAGGGCCAAAACAACTGCAATATGGATCAGCTCTTTTGTTTTAGCATCTAAGGCACCGGCCTCATGAACCGATTCAAAATAATCAACAAATTTTACCCTACCGTTCCTTGCTGTAGTCATTCTGATCACCTCCTTTCAAGGTTATTCTTCCTCTTTACCTGTAATGGTTTCCACTAAGTTTGCCTGCCAGTCCGACTGCCGGCGGACCGAGCAGAGCGCCCAGTCCCAGGATAACAAAAGCCGGACCCCAGACAGAAGTGTATCCCAGCTCTGCAACACGGGCCGGTGAATTTGTCAGGTCAAGAATTACTCCAAATACAGCAGGTGCAACAGCTGCCGCCGACCAACCCAGCAGCGACTGCAGGGCCATGGCGCTGCCCAAAGAACCAAATGGCACGAGTTCTGTCACGGATGTTGAAAGAACAGATGATTCGGCAGTTACCAGCACTCCGTATACCAGGCTGAACAGGATAATAATAACTGCAGGCCATGGTTTAATCCAGCCAAACAGAAACGAACATGCTGCGCTGGCAACCATAATTACCTGAATAGTCCGCACCCGGCCGAAACGATCTGAAAGTGAACCGGCCAGGGCTGTGGAAAAACCGCCCATCATAATGATTGCTGCCGAAAGCACCGCTCCATAGCTGGTGGCAACAGCCACATCAAAGTTTCTGCTAACCATAGCTGCCGCAAAAAAAGCTACAATCCAACCACGCATACCAAACATCTCCCACATATGTGCTGCATATCCAAGCATTACAAGCAAAGCGGGACGGTTATTTATGACTGCCTTAAGGGATGCTTTTTCTTCTCCTGTTCTGACAGGGGGCATGCTGTCCAGTGAAACAGCGGCCAGGATTCCGCCGGCGATCGGTCCAAGGGAGGTGACAAAAATAGCGGTCCGCCAGTCGAAAAGGCCGGACAACACTCCACTGAATAAAAGGGATAAAGCAGTACCCAGGGAAAAGGCGCCCACGTAGAGACCGATTGCCCAACCCCGTTTTTCCGGGCCAAATTTGGCCGAAACCATCTTTAATCCCGGCATATAGGTTCCGGCAAGGCCAAAACCGGTCAGGCAGCGAAAAATTAAACCGGTGGTAAATGAGTCTGCAAAAAGAGCAAAAGCAATTCCGGCCAATCCGGCCCAGATTGCTGAGAGAACATAGATTTTTTTTGTATCTATATAATCCGTTAATGTCGACAGAATAACAACCAGGATGATATAGCCTACCTGGTAAGCGCTGTATATCAAACCCGCTTCCGTATTACTCAGGCCCCATTCCTGCTTGATGATCGGTAAAACCGCAGAGTAGTTAAGCAGAACCAGCATAGTTCCGATCTCGGCGATACAAAGCAGGTAGAGCCAGGTTTTATCACGCATAAATCACCTTCAGAAAAAATAAATTAAGTTAAGTTTTTTAACACTCCTTCTCTTTTAATACATCATAAACTGCTTTTATCCTTCCTGCAGTTTGAGTTAGAAGAATTTAATCTAAAACCCCTGGCTGATTGAAAAATAGCTTAACCGATATTATTGACCAGGGAAACATAGTGCGCCAACTTTGCATAAAATAATAATTGTTACGATTATTATAATATGGTATAATTACGAATAAAGGTTGCATTAAATATAAATGAAAGGAATGAACAGCTATTAAGATTGATATTGTTAAAAGCCAGGTATCCTTTTCCCCGGAAAATGATGAAGAAAAAGCGAAATTGACTGCATTATGGAAAATTATGATTGACTGCGTAAAAGACAGTAGGAAAATGGTTCCGGTTGGTGAATATGTGCCGGACAAAGGGCATAAAAGTGTTTCATTTTACATCGAAGGGCTAAATCCAGGGGACAGTTCCTTTGCTGAAGTCAGGTTAGAGCGCGATGAAAGCGTCTACTGCAAGACCTGTAACAAGCTGCTTAACCTTAAAACCGGCGAAATTATTCCTATTTGCTGCGGCAAAATGATGGAAGTCGTGGACTAGTTACTGTTCCCCCGGAATTTATCAGGCCCTGTCTCTCATCAGGCAGGGCTTTTTTAGTTGCACCTGGCTTCCAGGCATTATTATCACACCTAAACAGCAGATCACCAGAATGTGGTTGAATACATATATTCTATGTTATTATTGTCTTATTATAAGTTGAGGAAGGCACACCGGATGAAAAGGTCAGCAGAAAATCTTATTCAGCTAGTTAAAAAGATCGTCCAATTCGTCAGCATTGATATCTGGCGCATATCGAGCAGGGACCTGTCACGGGGCAAGTCATTTCTAATCACCCAGCTGCGGATATTAATTCTGGCCATGCGCGGAGTGCGTGACGATAAAATCCTACTGCGTGCCCCTGCCCTTACTTTTTATTCGCTCTTCAGCATAGTTCCGGCAGCAGCCTTGATTTTCGGCATTGCCCAGGGATTTGGACTTGAACACTATGTTGAGAGGCAACTTGAATCAGCCCTGACCGGAAGAGAAGAAGTGCTGCATTACTTAATGGAGTTAACAGATACACTTCTGCAGCAATTCGACGGTGGAGCCCTGGCCGCAGCCGGTTTACTGATCTTGTTATATGCCATTGCCATGCTCTTATCGAATATGGAAAAATCATTTAATGAAATATGGCAGGTTAGCAAGGGCAGGCCCCTCTCCCGTAAGTTTGCCGATTACTTTGCCATGATTTTTATTACTCCTCTCTTTTTTATCCTGGCCGGCTCTGCAACAGTTTACCTGAATACCCAGGTCAGGGAAATTGATATTATTATCTTGAGCCCGCTTCTAATCATGCTGGTCAGGATTCTGCCTTACCTCCTGATCTGGGCTATTTTCACCCTGCTTTACATGGTTATGCCCAACACCAATGTCCATTTCAAATCAGCTTTAACCGCCGGGATTGTCTCGGGAACAATATTTCAGATAGTGCAGTGGGCCTATATTAATTTTCAAATCGGTGCAACCACCTACAGTGCCATTTACGGTTCTTTTGCCGCCCTGCCCCTTTTTCTAATCTGGATGCAGATCAGCTGGATAGTAATACTATTCGGCGCAGAACTGTCTTATGCCAATCACAACGTTGAAAACTATGAATATGAAGCTGTTGCATCTGATGTCAGCCTGTACAATAAAAAAGTAATAGCTCTCTGTATGATGCACCGGATCATCTTAAACTTTAAAAAAGGTGAACAGCCGCTGACCCCGGAAGAGATATCAAAAGCCCTGCAAATACCCAGCAATCTTGTCCGTCAGAGCTTAAACGACCTCGAATCTGTCAGGCTGGTTAACGCCACCCGCACAGATAAGACAAAGAAAAGCGGCTATCAACCGGCCATTGACATTAATAAAATATCCATTAAGATGGTTATTGAGCACCTGGAAAACCGGGGGATGCATACTATAAGCCCTAAAGATTCGCCGGCTGTTGATGCTATCAAAAACAGCCTGGAGGGATTCTATGATCAGATCGAAAAATCAAATGATAATTACCTGCTCAAAGATCTTTAACAGGTATTATGTTACCGGAAACGCTGCTTAATATACTATAATACCGATGAGCATTAAGAACCTGAAGTGATAATCAATAAACTATTAAACAAGGGAAGATAATAACCTGAGACGCTTAAAAGAAATATTCTACCCGCAGAGACAGTCCAGCTATTTTGCTGAAAAAGAAGCTACCCAGTTCCGCGTTGCCGACTATACAAAGTGGCTGCTCATCCGTATCTTTATTGGGGCTGTTCTGCTGGTAGCAATACTGGTCCCCATTGTCAGGTACCTGATGCTGGTTTTCGAGGGCCGGGAAGTAACAGTGGGCCAGACCGTTATCTTTATCGTGCAAAGCCTGACCACCACCGGTTATGGTGAACTCCTGCCATTTCATTCTTTCCCGATGATTGCTTTGACAATTCTATTGATGGTTGCCGGGGTTTTTATGATCTTTATGATCGCCGGAACCCTGATGGCATCCCTGGTTGAAAGCCGCCTCACGCCACGTGCACCAACCTATACCCGGCAAACTGATCACGTCGTTTTTACTACATTTAATGAAACAGTGGCCCGGGCCATTGAGCTGCTTGAAGTCCACAAAATCCCCTACATCGTCGCCGTTGAAACCCAGCCCCAGGCCGTAGACTTGATGAGAAGGGAAATCGATGTAGTCTGTGCTGACCCAAAATTAGACGAAGGACTTAAGCGTTTAAACGTAAAACATGCCCGCCTGGTTGTGGCTACCAGCGCCGACACTGACAATATTAATATTACCCTGGGGATAGCGAATATTAATGACACCCCGGTGCTGGCCATGATGGAAAATGAAAAGCGGGCCAGGCTGGCTTACGCAGCCGGGGCCAGGCAGGTCGTAACCCTGGAAGAAACCCTGGGCAAACAGCTTGTGGACTGGGTCTGCGCCGACGCCAGCCCAACCCGCTTCCTGAACCTGATGGAAGTAAAAGTCACCCGGGAAGTTTTAGCCCAGCTTAAACCGAGCATTATTCACGTTGGGGCTAACAGCGAATTCTGTGGCCAAACCATCGGCGACGCCCATTTGCGCAGTAAAACCGGGGCAACCATTGCCGCCGTTTGGCTGGAGGACGGAACTATTGCCACTCCTTCATCTACAACCATTATTAATGAGTCAACCCTGCTGGTTTTAGGACCCCATGACAATGTAGATCGCCTGGCTTCTATCATGGGCGGACCGGGCCCCGGCGGTCATGTTGTATTAATCGGTGCCGGTCGGGTCGGCCAGGAGGCCGGCAAAATGCTCAACGATGCCGGTATTAAACCATACGTAATTGACGTGGTCGACAAGCCGCTTTTCTTTGAAGGCGAGCTGATCGTTGGCGACGCCACCAGGCCTCATGTTTTAAGAGAAGTAGATATTGAAAAAGCCGATACCCTGATTGTAACTATCAACGACGACAGCCTGAACATTTTCATAGTGCTGGCCAGCAGCCTGGTCAATCCCGATGTGGATGTCATCGCCAGGTCTGTTCATGTTGATGCCATAGACCGGCTTCACCAGGCCGGAGCAAATCATGTCTTATCAGAATCAATTCTCGGTTTTCAGCTGCTGCAGATTGCCATGGTTGAAATGGGCGTGCTGCCTAAAATGCCGGATTATGTAGTTAAAGAACTGATCTGGAACCAGGAGCCGGTAAGTCTAAAAGAGCTGACTGAAGAACACGTGGGTGAATTTAAAATTATCTGCATTGTCAAGGACGGTAAAGCTATAGAACCTTCATTGGATTACACCCTGCAAAAGGGAGACCGCCTGGTTGCCCAGGGGCCAAGGAAGCACCTGGATAAATTTGAATGCTATTTTGATTGCTGTGACTAGCCCTCATAAACACCGTAAACCGAGTGCTCCATTTCATTAATTTCGCCATTACTTAAATCAAATGTGACATAATTAAGCTCTTCGAAAGATTGGCCGGGCTGGATTACCATGGTACGGCCTACTTTGCGTGCCCATACACCTCCGTTACAGGCAGGAGCTTCGTGTATATGGCCATGGATAGTGATTAAAGGTTGTTTTTCCCTGATAAACTCATATATTTGCGGGCTGCCAACCCTGTCACCCGATCCGCACAGATCGAGATCCAGGCCGGTCGGCGGGCAGTGTATAAGCCAGATCGATCTTGAAAAATCTTCTACCCTTTCTGCCATCTTTTGCAAAGCTTCACGGATGGAAGGCTTGTTTTTTAAATAAGCTTCCAGATTAGGGATTTCTTCTACTTCATTTTTTTCATTAATTATGGCCGGTGGCCCGAGCTGAAACGGGCTGACAGATAAATCTTCCCTGCTTTCTGCTGCAACCCAGTATTTATAGGCAAAGGGATAATCATTAATCCAGGGGCAACCGCAGAGGGTATATCCTGTAACCTGCCTGCACCTGTCCTGGACATAATGCCACAAACCTTCCCTGTCACCCTGCTCCATTTCCGGGATAGCCAGCTGGTTATCATCGTTGCCGAGGACCAAAACTAATTCAGCCCCATTATCCTTTATTGCCCTGCTATAATCTTTTATGCGGGCAATATAGTTGACCTGGGGCAAAATACCGTCATACTTGGGCAGCAGATCGCCTGCGATCAGAACCAGGTCAGGTTTTTGATCGCAAACTGCCTCAACCAGCCGCTCCCAGTGCTGTTCAGACTGGTGCACATCAGCTAAAGCTATTACTTTCATGCAGATTAACCTCCTCACTATCGGTATCATTAACTGAATTACTTAAATTATACCCATGCAAACTTATAAAGGCAAAATTATAAGCTTCACTATTGGCATGATAGTTGGCATAATATATAATATAAAAATCGTAATTATGATCGATTTAGGAGTGAATAACAATCAATAGACTTAACTCATCAAAAGATAATACAGGGCCAAACAATGCGCAGCAAAGCCATAAGCAGGGATGGATAGTTGCCTTTTCGGGAACAGGTGTTAACCTGGCCCTCGGTATTCTATATTCTTGGAGCATTATCGCCGCTTATTTAAGAGATGACCAGGGCTGGTCGGCTATCGATGCCCAGGTTCCCTATATGATCGCCTGTGGCGTATTTGCTCTGCTGATGGTCCCAGGCGGACGCATCCAGGATTCGATCGGCCCTAAAAAGGTAATCATTGCTTCCGCACTTTTCGCCGGGATAGGGTTAATCGGTTCAGGCTTTTTTGTTAGCGTCGTTGGTTTAAGTATCTTTTTCGGCCTGCTTTTTGGCACGGCCATGGGCCTGGGCTATTCATCTGCCACACCACCGGCAATCAAGTGGTTTGGCCCCGAAAAAAGAGGGCTTATTGCCGGCATTGTAGTGAGTGGATTTGGGCTGGCCTCGGTATATGCTGCACCCCTGACGAACAACCTGTTAGATAACTACGGGCTGGAAAGTACCTTTTTCATCCTCGGTGCAGCTTTCTTTGTCCTCATTCTCCTCCTGGCCCAGTTAATAAATAATCCCCCTGCTAATTATATCCCCGCCAGCAACAATACATCGACTCCCGATGTGCAAATGGTGGACAAAGAAAAATGCCGCAAGGAAAACTTTGAATGGC
>SLBE01000200.1 GCA_007126465.1 Syntrophomonadaceae bacterium
GAATAACACCGGCCGGGATCCATGAACCGATGAGAACCCCGATCATCATCAGGATTAACATGGGCAGCATGGCAATACTGCAGCCGTATAAAATGGCATCCTGGCATTCCTTGTAGGTATATCCGGACTGGGTAGCAACTATAATCGCTACAACGCTGGCTAAGATCAATGTAATATGAGTTACCCATGCTTCATCAATCACAAAGACCTGGACAAAGAGAGCCACGCAAAGAAACAGGATTACAAATAAGGCACCGGCAAAACTTGGTCTTTTGTCCTTTTCAGTTTTTACTTCAGCAGACATAATAAAACCTCCATTAAACTTTTTTCACTGCTAGTTCAAACCAAACTGCCTTACAAACTAATTCCCTTAAATCACCTCCCACTAAAACAGGGCAGCCTGGAAGGATGCCCTGTTTATCCTGTTACTCTTCAGTTTTCTCCCGCCTAATCAATTCGGCGGCAATATATGAACCAACATGGTTGGGCAAAGTTCCAGGACCAAAACCGGCATCGTAGCCGAGCTCAATGGCCAGTTCATGCGAAATCCGTGGACCACCGCAAATCAGCAAAACTCTATCCCGTAGTCCCTCGGCTTCTGCCAGTTCGACCAGCTCGGTCAGGTTTTCCAGGTGAATATTCTTCTGGGTAACAACCTGGGATACCAGAACAGCATCGGCTTTTAGCTCAATTGCCTTGGCCAGAAGATCTTCGTTCGGCACCTGGCTGCCCAGGTTGTAGGCATCCATTTGCGGGTAACGTTCCAGGCCGTACTCACCCATGTAACCTTTCATATTGATAATGGCATCTATCCCCACGGTATGAGCATCACTGCCGGTACAGGCCGCCACTACAACAACTTTACGCCCCAGTTCATTCTTGATTAATTCATTTATCTGTTTAAAATCAAGCACTTCCTGCTGCCGTTTCGGTATTTTGATTGCTGCATAGTCAACCGTGTGAGTACACTTGCCGTAAAGCACGAAGAAAGTAAAACCGGCGCCAAGATCGACCATTTCGGTTACCGAAGGAGCCTCCAGACCCATTTTTAAGGCCAGCTGGCGGGCCGCTTCCCTGGCTTCGTCACCGGCCGGAACCGGCAGGGTAAAGCTTACCTGCATCGAACCGTCATTTAAGGTGTCACCATATGCTTTTACCTTGCTGAAATCAACATCCATCTCAGGACTGCCCCCCTTTCCCTGCCTCGGCCCCATTTAAAAATATATCCATGAAGGGGTTATAATAATCCTTGTGTTTCTCAATTACCCCACTGCCGCCTTTGCCACCCTGCTGACTGCGCTTGATGTCGGCAAAGAAACCCTGTTCCATGGCCGCTTCCAGGCCGATCTTCTCGATTTCCTGCAGCATATCACAGGCGTCACCAAGCAGTTTTTCAGCACGGGATTGAATCTTTCCACCTTCTTTGAAGAATATTTCATCCCCTAAGTGGCGGGCGTTATTAAAGATGTACTGGCTGTTGGCAATGCTTAAGTATCGGTCGCTAATAAAGGGGGTATGGATAGCTTCGGTCAGCATGCCCAGTAGCTGTATTTCCTGTCCGGTCAGAACCGATACAAGGTTGAACATACCATTGACCAGGTAGGTTTTAAAAATATCTCCGGTAACATGCTTGGTGGGTGGCATATATTTTAGAGGTGAATTGGGAAACAGTTCCCGGCAAAGCTGGGCCTGGGCAATCTCCATCATCAAGCCGTCTTCCATACTTGGACTGATCTCGAAAGCATGCCCCAACCCCATCTGTTCTTCTTTAAGGCCGGACCGCAAACCAAGCTGCTCGTTGATAAACTGGGAGGCAAGCACCGTATGTCCCTGCTCGTAAGCATCGGCGGTGGTAAGGTAGTTATCTTCGCCGGTGTTGATGATAATGCCGGCATAGGCGTTAATCATCCTGGAGAAATGCTGATCGATAAAAGTGCGTTTCATATTGATGTCACGGAAAAGAATGCCGTACATGGCATCATTTAACATCATGTCGAGCCGCTCGAAGGCGCCCATTACCGAGATTTCCGGCATACACAGCCCGGAAGCGTAGTTAACCAGCTGAATATAGCGGCCGGTTTCCTCTCCCGCTTCATCCAGAGCTTCACGGACTATCCTGAAATTTTCCTGGGTAGCATAGGTGCCGCCGAAACCTTCGCTGGTTGGACCATACGGCACGTAATCAAGCAGGCTCTGGCCGGTATGCCTGATTACGGCAACTATATCGGCTCCCTGCAGGGCGGCAGCCTTGGCCTGAATTGCATCTTCATATACATTGCCGGTGGCAACAATCACATAAAGAAGCGGCTTGTTGGGCGGCATGGCTTCCTGCTTTTTTTGTTCCCTTTTGTTCCTGGTGCCCCTGATTTTTGCAGCTGCTTCTTCCGCCATACTGTCGGCAATTTTCCGCCACTTTTCTGCGGGAAGCTCGGGAATTTCATCTACTGAAAGCTGTCCGTCGGCCAGTTTCTCCGCTATCTCCTGCGGGGGCTCTTCCCTGGCAGCAACCGCCCTGGCTAACCAGGGCACCAAGCCCTTATCCAGGCAGCCTGCCTGCTGCAGTTTATCAACCATAACATTGGCCAGGGGTACATCCCCCTTATCAACATCGTCAATACCAAGCAGCCGGGCCGCAGCCCTCTCCGTTGTGGTTGTAGTATAATTGCCGATCCACGAATGAAGGTGATCGGCTATTTTAGCGGCGGTGTTTCTCGCTAAATCAACCTTTTTCTGTTCAAGATTCAGTTTTTTATCCACCGGGTTACTTTCCTCCCCTGGTATATTAGTTTTACTTTTTACAAACTGCCTTCGTAAATCAAGTCAAAAACGGGACACGGTTTTAAAGCTTCCTGCATACTTTCTAAAAACATCCGCGGGTCGTAGCCCCTGCCGCCAGGATCAGTCGGGTTAAGGGTTACCGCAACCAGGCTTAACTGCTTCAAAACTTGCAATTTACCTCCCCTGCTGGTGTAACGGTTATAGCTTTCCGCCGATATAAAAATCTTTGTGGCATCTTTCACAATTACTGCCGGATAAGGGGGTTCCAGTTTTAAGATATTGTTCATGGCGCTGTCAACCAGTGCTCCCCCGTAAGCAATTGCTTCTGTTTCCCGGCTGTACTGCTCTAAGGCCTCGCGGGCTGCTAAAAGGGGAATTTCGGCATTAACCGGTCTAACTTCATATTGGTCACTGTCAGAAGCGTTTTTGTTGATAATAGCAGCATCACCTTCGCTTAAGCCCCGGCTTGCAGCCTGGTAAAGATGCTTGTCGGAAACAGGCTCGCTTTCAAAAAGGGCTTTCCTGACCACAGTTTTTTTTACTACATCATCCATGGTTGGCCCGAGTGCAGCCCCGGTTGCCAGGATAACTCCCCCCGTTAAGTCGGGAGAGGCAGAAGCAATCCGGTTAATGGCCCCGTCAACTAAAACTCTTTCCGCTCCAAGCGAAATCATTTTATCAAGTAGCTTTCTTAACCCGCTCACACTGCCCGGCCCCGCCATTTCCACCAGGCCGCTTTCTTTAACCCTGGCCAGGTAAACCGGGCCAAGTGGTGTTGAGAGATTGGTTTCCTCAATTAATTCAAGCTGTGCTTCCGCTGCATCATAACAGGCTTTCGCTGTTGCCAGAAAGGCACCCTGTGGGGTATAAATACGTGGTTTCTCTTCCAGGGTCAGTCTGTCGAACCTTTCACCATCATAACCTGCCGATACCAGACCCAGGCAGTACCCCTGCTCTTCATACTTTTTAACCAGGTAGTTAAGGGTTACTGTCTTGCCGACATTTTTGGTCATGCCAACAATGGCAACAGCACGGTAGTTATATTCCTCAAGCAGCTTGAAAAGTTCGGCCATCGTTTTAACCCCGCATACTTTCTCTAAGCAATAGAGTTAAATTTAGTGTACTAAAGAACCTTTACGCGGTCATTCGCTTGAAAGGCTAAA
The DNA here is from genome assembly GCA_007126465.1 of Syntrophomonadaceae bacterium. Lineage (GTDB taxonomy): Bacteria > Bacillota > Dethiobacteria > DTU022 > DTU022 > T3SED10-7. The sequence goes on from SLBE01000200.1 coordinate 3,942, forward strand.
GATTTTCACAATAACTTATACATAGTGTATAAAAGCGGCAGGAAGTAATCTAGATATGCCGAATAGGTTAAAAGGACTAATTATTTACTGGCGGAGGTTTACTATGGCTTTTACAGTCGCTGAAGCTCTCAAAATGGATATTTTTGACCAATGCTGTTTGCTGACCGGCCAGGCCGGCCTGCAAAATGAGATTCACTGGGTTAATATCCTGGAAATCCTTGACGATTTAAGCCATATTGAACCGGGAGAATTTTTAATCACCACAGCACACGGTTTTAATGTTGAAAGCAAGGATAAGCAGCGCAACATGGTTGAACTTTTCGCCTCAAGGAAACTGGCAGCCATGGCTATACAGACCGGGCATTACCTGGAATCGATCCCATCATCTTTCATCAGGTTTTCGGAAAACTACAGCATCCCCTTAATCGAAATACCGCCTGGAGTCAGCTTCAAGAGCCTGACCAGGGCGATAATGAACGAACTGCTGCGCAGTGAATTAATCGAATTAGACAACATGGATAAAACATCTGGACGCAGCCGCCTGGAAAGCCAGGTTGCCGACATGAAAAACCTCTGGAACAAGCTGATAGTTGACGGCAACCATGAAGGCCTGACCATCCAGATGGATCGCCATAACTTAAAACCGAATGATCCAATCCTGGTTATTGATTTTAATATTTGCGATGAAGAGGGCAAGCGCCTCGACCAGGGGGATGAAACAACACAGGATCTTTTTACCATCGCGGAGCAAAATGCGGCCCAGCTTTTAAAGCAGCTTCATATCCCTTTCTTAATAGGCCCTTCCGATCACTTTCTAACCCTGTTGATCCAAGTAGAAGCCCTGAACCGGCAAACAACCAATTCCAGCACCCTGGTTGCCAGGCGGCTCTTTGATAAGTTAAGCCTGCTGGTGCCGGGATATACGATCCGGATTGGTTTAAGCAATGTGCACGACAATCCGGGCAAGATCAAACAGGCCCTGGCAGAAGCCCATAAAGCCCAGCAGGCAGCTCACCTTGAACTGATGGAGCATACCAATATTGTTTCCCTGCGCTCTATGAACCTCTACCGCTTAATTATGGACACAGAAAACATGGAGATGCTTAGAAGCATTTACTGTGAAACTGCTGCCCCGCTGGTAGAGTACGACCAAAAATCTTCCGGCTCACTGCTGGAGACATTGAGGACCTACCTTCATTACTGCAGCCTGAAAAAAGCAGCAGAAGTGCTTTTCGTACACAGGCACACCATGAAATACCGCCTGGATCAAATTGAAAAGCTAACCGGCTTTAATCCCCTCTTACCCAACGATGCCCTGCAGTTAAATATCGGCCTCCATATTTACTACTACCTGAAAGCCATTAAGCTGCTGCCTTAAAATACTTGACGTTTTAGGGGTTAAATTAAGTAGACGGCGATTATGCCGATCAGCCCGGCAAAAGTAACGTAGTAAGCAAGGGGCAGGAGGGCCCGCCTGATCAGCAATCCTTCCACCCCGAGCAGCCCTACCGTAGCACAGGCAGCCACGACATTATGAACACAAATCATGTTGCCGGCTGCGCCGCCGACGGCCTGCAGGGCAACAACAAAAGCCCCGGAAATGCCGATTTCTGTAGCGACCTGGTGTTGGAAAAATGAAAACATCATGTTGCTGATGGTATTGCTGCCGGCAATAAATGCGCCGAGAGCACCTATTAAAGGTGAAAAAAACGGCCAGGCACCCTGGACCAGGTCAGCGGTTCCCCGGGCCAGGACCATGGGCATACTCTCAAAACCGGAAAGATTCAGATTGGAATTAATAAAAATACGCACCATGGGCACTGCAAACCCCAGGGCAAAAGATGCCCCGGCTACAGTTGAAACAGATTTACCTACGGCCCACCTGAAAGCAAAAGGTTTAATCCCCTGGATAAAGTAAGCAGAGATTACAGCAATTAAAAACATGGTTCCCGGCAGGTAGAGGGGTTGAACCGAGGTGGTTATCGGTGTGCCCAGTATGCCATCAAAATGTATTGTTAAAAACGGACCGGAAAGCAGCTCCTTTAAGGGTAACCAGATCCTGGTCAGGAGCAGAAGAAAAGCAACAATAAGATACGGCGCCCAGGCCGAAAGCAGGTTCATAGAGCCGGATAATTCCGGTTCATTGCGATTAGCTTCCCCCAGCCAGGTGGATTCCCACTCTTCCCGGGGCGGAAAATCCCACGGCTCTTTGGGAATGAGAAAACCTTTTCTTGCGGCAAACACCACAACCGGCAGACCAATCAAAGCGCTGATCAGTGAAGGAAACTCCGGCCCGATAAAGTTAGCGATTAATGCGTAAGGTACGGTAAAAATCAGTCCGGCAAAAAGGGCAAAGGGAGCTGCGGCCAGACCGGCTTTAATGGAGCGATCCCGCCCGAAATAGCGGGTCAGCATCAGGAGCATCACCAGGGGAATAAAGGTGCCGATGATAGCATGGACAATACCGATATAACCGGATATATGGCCGAGATAGGCCATAAAGAGGGGATCGTACATGTCAGCCGAACCAAGCAGGTTGTGAATAACGGGGTGATCCAGGCCGGAACCCACACCCAGCAGAACCGGGGTACCGACTACACCAAAAGAAACAGGCGTGCTCTGGATGATCAGGGCACAAAGTACGGCAGCAGCAGCAGGGAAGCCGAGCACTACCAGCAGGGGGGCGGCTACCGCGGCAGGAGTACCGAACCCTGAAGCCCCCTCAATAAAAGCGCCAAACATCCATGCGACAATAATCACCTGGATGCGCCGGTCAGTGGTTATTCTGGCAAAGGCGCTGCGCATTACTCCAACGGCCCCGCTCGCTGTTAACGTGTTCAGCATTAAAATAGCGCCAAAAACTATGTAGAGCAGAGTTGCGGCAATGATCAAGCCCTGGATGGTAGATGCGGCAGCAACAGTGAAGGGAACCTGCCAGTATAGCAAAGCCAAAAGGACGGTATATGCCCAGGCCAGGGGCATGGCCTGCCTGGCCGGCAGGCGAAAAACTACCAGCAGTAAAAATACAGCTAAAATCGGGGTTAAGGCAGCAAAAGACTGCATTACTGATCAAGTCCCAGTCTTTCCAGGGTTTCGGGCAGGGGAATCCCTTCCAGGCTCCAGCCTCTTAAGTTGTAATACTCGTAGAGCATTTTCCCCAGGTGGGGCAGACTGCCGGCTGAAGCGCCTTCCTTCCGGTCATGAACCAGCAGGCGCGGCGGCA
>SLBE01000137.1 GCA_007126465.1 Syntrophomonadaceae bacterium
CAGCAAAGCAAACAGGGCAAACGGCAATATAAGACTGTAAACCATTAAGGTTCGATATGACAGATGCTTGTTAGTCATTGTTTTCATCTTCTCCACGCAGTTCCGCCAGCCTCTGACGGGCATCGTTATAGAACTGATCGTCTTCGGGAACTGCTTCATAATATTTTTCTGCGGCAGCCTGATCTCCAAGCAAGTAATGGGCCCTGCCCATGATATAACTGAGCTGGTTTGCATGGCCAAATTTTTCTTTCATCACAGGTTCAAACTCCAATGCTTCTTCCAGGTGTTTTTCAGCCAGCGTATAATTGCCCGCATCTACTAGATGTTCAGCAACCTGCAGCCTGGAAAAAGCTGCCTGCCGATAGCTGCTTACGGAAAATGGGTTCCTCTCCACCATTTTATCGATATAGCGCAGACCTTCTTCATCATCTACATAGCTCATCAACAGGCTGCCGTAGCGAGCCATATAGGTTAATTCATAAGGTTCAAGCTCATAGGCGCGTTCGGCCAGCATTAAGACTCTTTCGATCTGTCCCCATGACTGGGTCTGCCTGGCCTGAGACTCGATAATAACCCCAAGGTTATGGTAATTCTCAGCTCTGAAGGGATCCAGGCGGATCGCATTTTCCTTCTCTATTACTGCCTGCTTCAGGTTGCCCCTGTTCATAAGATCCTGTGCATGGTGGGTAGTTTCCAACCCGCTCCACAAGACTGAAGAAAATATAGTCAGGAACAAGCCGGCAAGTACAGCTATTATACCAATAGCCAGACCGGTTCCCGGTTTCTCTTTATCAGAATTGCCTCTTCCGAACCACTGCACCCGGTCAAGGCTGCGGGACGCACCAAGTAATACAAAAAGAAATATCCCCACTGCGGCCATTGAAAAATTCCAGTCGATAACGCTATGGGCGCCCAGGGCGGCTACCGGGATAAATACGGCAGTCCAGTACTGCCATCTGCCGGGGGAAGCTTTCCGTCTGGCACAATTACGAACGAAAGCAGCTGCTAAACTGACCCAGATCCCAACAAAAGCCAGAAAACCAAATACACCTGACTCAATCCAAACCTGGAGGTAATGGTTATGAACTTCCCTGGAGTCATAATGCTGATCCTGGTAACTCTTATATACCGAAGCCCAGGCTCCACCGCCTGCCCCAAGCAGCGGATAATCACGAATCACCTTGGTGGCATCCTGGAATAGCTCAAAACGGCGGTCCATGTTTCGGTCTAGCGAAAAAGAGTAAAGCCGGTTATAAAAACGGTCAGGCAGAAGCCGACTCATGGCGAAGCTAAGCTTATGCTCTCTATCAGGAGAAATAAGAGTTACATCGCGGAAGGCAACCGATGTGCCGGGGTAACGGTTATATACCTGAACATCAAGGCGGATATTGTCCGCACTTGTTTCAAAAGAAAACTCCTTATCAGCCCAGCCGTCCGTTTTATCACCTTCATACCTAAACAGCTCTTCGGTCTTGTACTCGGGGAGTCCGCCCAGGACTCTTATACCCCATACATAATCCTGCTCTAAAGTGCCGGCATCTGTTTCAGCGTCAGCATTAACAGCTAGTTCTAGCCGGTAAGTGTCTCCGGCCCGTATATCGGAAATGACCTGTTCATAGATTTCAGTTCGCACCTCTTCGTCAGCAGCACGTTCCAGGTAAAGGGGACCCGTTAAGGGAATAACCAGGGCAACTACAAGTGCTAAAACGCCAATAACAATGACGGAAACAGCGATGCTTACCCGGAGCTTTCTGCTCTGGTTGAAATATAGTTCGATGAGAATGCCCAGCAGTGATGCCGCTATAATGGCCGCGATGATTATTATCCAGGCCTGGGCAGGAGAATCAGATCTGAAAACAGGGTCCGCCAGAAAGGCTGCCGGAACAGCAACCAGTCCGGTTGCTGCCAGGTAAAGCACGGAACGCAGCCTTTGCCCCGGAGCAGATGTAACAATAAGCAGAATAGCCAGTGGAGGAAGCAGCAGCCAGGCCCCCCTGGAAAAGGTAAGTACAACAGTGAGCAGCATTAAAGCTGCAGGGGCCAGGTAGACAAACCGATATTTTTGAGCTGCCAGCGGAGCAAGAGCCAGGTTCATCAGGTATGTTGCCATAAAATAAGCCGCTGCTGTATTGGCATAACCCATGGGAGATGCAATTCGGTTGGAAGCGTAACCTCCGACAAAGTCCCAGTGACCCACCGCAGCCCCAAGGCTGGCGATGGTTAAGACAATTGACGCTACAAGAAGCATGTGTAAAAACAAGTTTAGCCCCGGCGGTATATGTGTTTCTTGATCTTTAGAACCGTTATCCAGGCTGTTCATGGTCCAGGGATATTTCCAGTAACGGCACAAGTCAAAAGCTACAAGGTATACAACCAGGTAAGTAGCAATTTTAAGGAGCTCTTCAAGGGCGTCACGTTTGTGGACAGCGACAAAAAAAGATGCAAAGTAAGCTACCAGGAGAATAACCAGGCAGATATCCAGGGGAGATTCAATCAAACGTCTGTCCCTGTTAATAATCCGGAATATGCCCCAGGCGATAAGCAGGGAAAATGCTACTACCTGGGCCTGTAAAAGCTCGGTAGTAAAAAATAAACCCCGTTGGAAAGGACCAACAAATAAAAGCAATGCAAGCAAAGCAAGCATTACAAATATGATTACATTATGAGCACGTCCTGAATATTCTTTGGCCTGCCAAGCCTGCTTTGGCCTGTTTTTTTTATCCTGCTTCTTCTTGGCGGTTTTAGCTTCTGCTTTTTTTGCTGAAGATTTTCGTGCCACCGGGATACCCCCTTGTTACTCCTTTTGCTATTATAGCGGTTAAATGATCAAAGATAAACGTTAATCTTATTTTACACATCATCAACTTTTTTAGCAAAAAGGCTGCCCGGTATTAAGTGGACAGCCTTTTTATTAGAATACCTTTCTGAAATTCTTATCTTGCTCCGCTTACTCTTCAATCACATCATCGGGAACGTTGCCTTCGTAGGTGTTATCATCGGCCCCTTCTAGAACAGCGCCTTCAGAGTAATGAATTGCTCCTCCGGAACTGGCCCTGTTGTTTTCGAAGATATTTTCGGCCAGCACTATGACGGCATCCATCAACGCATAGATAGCACCACCATCACGCCTTGCTTCGTTATTTCTGAACGAATTTCCTTCAATAGAAGGCGTTGACGCCTGGATAAACATTGCGCCACCGTTGCGCTCTGCCTCATTCTCAGTAATCATGTTATCAATAATTGAAGGTTCTGACCCCTCGTTAATCAGGAATCCGCCGCCAAGCCTGGCCTGGTTATCAGAAATGGTGTTTGCTTCAATAACAGGATTTGAGTCCATATTAATGGAGAATCCACCTCCGGTCTCCGCCTGGTTACCGATAACCAGGTTATCAACAAACTCGGGTGATGAACCAAAATAAATGGCAATTCCTCCACCCGATGGGCCGGCCCTGTTATCGGAAAGGTCGTTTCCACTGATCAAGGGTGAAGAATTGGTAAGGAAAATACCTCCTCCGAAATTATTGGCATGGTTGTTGATAACTATGTTGTCAATGATTTCAGGGCTGGCTTCAAAGATGGAAAAAGCACCACCATTTTCACCACTGTTATCGGATATAGTATTACCCTCAAACAAAGCCGGGCCGTCTCCGTCACCACTGACAGCAATGCCTCCCCCGCTTCTACCGGCAGAGTTATTGGCTATTTCATTATTAACTACCCTGGCGGATGAATTGGCAACAAAAACCCCGCCGCCACCACCTGTGGATAAGTTGTTAACAATCCTGTTTTCTTCTATTACAGGGGCAGATTCGTAAGCTAAAATCCCGCCACCTCTTTCAGCAACATTATCAACCAAAACATTCTTGGTTATAGTAGGTGAACTGCCGTTAAGGATGATAATTCCACCACCGTAAAGTGACGGAACTTCCTGCAATTCTCCCTCAATTTCAAACTCTAATACTTCCATATTGCCGCTACCACCGGTTATAGTAAACCCGCTTAAAACGGCCGCTTCAGTTTCTCCGCTTTTAAATGAAACTACAGAGTCAACACCACCTGCATCAATTACGGTTTCATCAACGATTTCCGGATCATCAGGATCCATGCTGCGTATGGTTATATTTTTCCCCTGAAAATCAATTCTTTCATTATATGTACCCGGCCTGACAACAATTTCGTCACCATCCGCTGCAGCCTCAATCGCTTCCTGGATGGTTTCAAAATCATCTGGAACCATCAGGGCTCCTTCAATAGCCTCTTCCTCTCCATCACAGGCAGATAGCAAACCTGCAAGAGCCAGGGACAATACTGCCAGCAAAATAAAATATGACAGATGCTTTCGCTTGTATTGCGTCATTAACTAATAACCCTCCATTCAGCCTTAAATAAGCAATTATGATAAAGGTTTTCAGGCGGCTCAACGTCCTGAAAACCCTTTCCTGGTGGCCGTGAAGAGCTTTATGCTCCTGTTTTTAAAATAGCCAGCTGTTCTTATTTTTCAGCTGCACGACCTCGCAGGGGTATTATAGCAAATAGCGATCTATAAGGCAATAGTTGAGTAGATCGTGAGGTGTATAAAGGCTAAAAACAGGGCATCAGGTCATTTTCGCCTGATTTCATACTAGTTTTATAGTAATTATCGCATTGACAGCACAGAATATTTATAGTAAGTTAAAGAAAGTAATCATTACAAACACAAACAATTCGCAATATTTTGGCAAAGGGGCGGTATTATGAACATTTCACATAAGGATCTTTCAGCTAAACTATCTGAACATAATATACGCCCGTCATTCCAAAGATTAAAAGTACTAGAGTATTTGATGCAAAACCAGTGTCACCCAACTGCTGAGCAGATATTCAACGAACTGCAAAGTGTCATCCCAACCTTATCCAAAACTACTATTTATAACACCTTGAACAAGTTCGCAGATGCCGGACTGGTAAAGGTGTTGAACATAGAAGACAACGAAGCCCGCTATGACATCACAACCAAGACCCATGGACACTTTAAGTGCGACGAGTGTGGCACAATCTACAATTTCAAGGTAAATATTGATACATTGGATGCTAAAGAATTAAGCGGATTCATAACAACCGACAGGGATGTATATTTTAAAGGTATTTGTCAAAATTGCCTTTTAATATAAGAAATAACAAACGAAAGGGGTAAGTTTCAATGAGCGAAGAAAGCAAATGCCCGGTAACAGGGATGAGCAGGAAAAGAGTCGCCGGTGGCGGCACAAGAAACAGGGACTGGTGGCCAAACCAGCTGAACTTGAAGATGCTGCACCAAAACCCTGAGTCAAGAAACCCCATGGGCGAAGACTTTAACTATGCCGAAGAATTTAAGAAACTTGATTTGGAGGCTGTAAAAAAGGATTTGCATGACTTGATGACGAACTCGCATGACTGGTGGCCGGCCGACTACGGTCACTACGGAGGCTTATTCATCCGCATGGCCTGGCACAGCGCCGGCACCTACCGGATGGGAGACGGCCGCGGAGGAGGAGGCTCCGGCAGCCAGAGGTTTGCCCCCCTGAACAGCTGGCCTGATAATATCAACCTCGACAAAGCCAGGCGTCTGCTCTGGCCGATCAAGCAGAAGTTCGGCAAAAAGATTTCCTGGGCCGACCTGATGATCCTGGCCGGAAATGTATCCCTGGAATCGATGGGCTTCAAAACATTCGGTTTTGCCGGTGGACGCGAGGATATCTGGGAGCCTGAAGAAGATGTTTACTGGGGCGCCGAAGAAGAGTGGCTCGGTGATGAACGTTACAGCGGTGAAAGGGATCTTGAGAACCCCCTTGCTGCTGTCCAGATGGGCCTCATTTACGTAAACCCTGAAGGGCCGAACGGAGAACCGAATGTTCTTGCTTCAGCTACAGACGTTCGCGAAACATTTAAGCGCATGGCCATGAATGATGAAGAAACCGTTGCCCTGGTCGCCGGCGGCCATACCTTTGGCAGATGCCACGGTGCAGGCAGCCCCGAATACGTTGGACCGGAGCCCGAGTCTGCCCCTATTGAAGAGCAGGGACTGGGCTGGAAAAACAGCATGGGTAGCGGCAAAGGCAAAGATACCATATCCAGCGGTATAGAAGGTGCCTGGACACCAACGCCGACTAAGTGGGATACTACCTACCTGGAAATTCTCTTTAAGTATGACTGGAATCTCGTCAAGAGCCCTGCCGGAGCCTGGCAGTGGGAACCGGTTGATCCAGATGAGGAAGACCTGGCACCTGGTGCCCACGAACCTGACAAAAAAGTAAAAACCATTATGACCACGGCTGATCTTACCCTGAAGATGGACCCCATCTACAGGCCTATTGCTAAACGTTTCCTGGAGAACCCTGACGAATTCGCCGATGCCTTTGCCCGCGCCTGGTTCAAGCTGACCCACCGCGACATGGGCCCGCGCTCACGTTATCTCGGCCCGGAAGTCCCGGAGGAGGAACTAATCTGGCAGGACCCTGTGCCTGAAGTAGACCATGAGCTGGTTAACGAAAATGACATCGCGGAACTCAAGGGCAAGATTCTTGATTCTGGATTATCAATTCCCGAACTGGTCTCAACAGCATGGGCCTCTGCATCGACTTACCGCGGTTCCGATATGCGGGGCGGGGCAAACGGCGCGCGCATTCGCCTGGAACCCCATAAGAACTGGCAGGCTAACGAGCCTGAAAAACTGGAAAAGGTGCTGCAGAAACTTGAAATAATTCAGGATGAATTTAATAGTGCACAGTCAGGAGATAAGAAAATATCCCTGGCCGACCTCATTGTACTGGCCGGCTGCGCAGGTGTGGAGAAGGCTGCTAAGAATGCCGGCTTTGATGTAACAGTACCTTTTGCACCTGGCCGAACAGATGCTTCACAGGAACAGACAGATATAGAAGCATTTAAAGTCTTAGAACCTAAAGCAGACGGTTTTCGCAACTTTAGCAAGGCTAAATTTGCTGTGCCTGCCGAAGAAATGCTGGTGGACAAGGCTCAACTCCTGGGCTTGACAGCCCCTGAAATGACTGTCCTGCTTGGCGGCATGCGCGTGTTAAACGC